>JAAYUS010000213.1 GCA_012517605.1 Bacteroidales bacterium | reverse complement strand
CGCATGCCGCACGCCGCACGCCGCTTAACGCATGCCGCACGCCGCACGCCGCTCCAATATACAAATTTATTACAATAGTTTCATACACCTTTGCAGTCCCTCTCTCCAATGCGGGATCTCAAGGCCGTATGTTTCCTTTATTTTGCTTTTATCAAGAACTGAATAGGCAGGCCTTTTTGCAACTGAATGAAAATCCTTTGACAAGATTGGAATTATCCGGCATTTTGATCCTTTTTCATTTACAATTTCCGTTGCAAAATCGTACCAGGAGCAAACTCCTTCATTTGAGAAATGGTAAATACCGGCTGTGAAAACTGACTGGTTTCTTATCACTTTTGAAATTATTGTCAGAATTGCATCTGCCAGATCGGCCGCATAAGTCGGGGTGCCGGTCTGGTCAAAAACCACAGGAAGAGATTCTTTTTCAGAGGAAAGCCTCAGTATTGTTTTCAGGAAATTATTCCCGAATGATGAATATAACCAAGCCGTTCTGATTATCATTGTATAGGGATGCCGAAGGGCATTTTTCTCCCCTTCGAGTTTCGACCTTCCGTAAGCTGACTGCGGATTGGTAACTGAATTCTCATTGTAAGGAAAAGCCGAACTTCCATCAAAAACATAATCTGTCGATACATGTATTAGTTTGCAGTCAGTTCCTTTTATTGCTTCAGCAATGTTTCCAGGTGCTACACTATTGATCCTGAAAGCGTTTTCCTGATCAGTCTCAGCTTTATCGACAAAGTTATAGGCAACACAGTTAATTATCCAATCCGGTTCAGTTCTTTTGATGGTTTCATTTAAAGCCTCTCTGTCTGTAACATCAAGCGTATCAATATCAGTAAAAACAAATTCATATCCTGAATAATTTTTTGAAGACAGCTTTAATTCGTTACCAAGCTGACCATCTGATCCAGTTATAAGAATTACAGCCATTTCATTTTGATTTTACTATAATAATTCTGTGATCCTATAAAATTACACTGAAGTTCTTATCTGCTTCAGAAAACTTAGGATGTCTGAGATCTTTTTCGCTAATAACAGGCTTCAGATCGCCGATTTTCCAGTCAATGTTGAGATATTGATCATTTAAATCAATGCCTCTCTCATGGTCAGGACTGTAAAGGTTATCGCATTTATAATGGATTATTGCAGTATCGCTGAGCACAGAAAACCCGTGGGCAAAACCTTTCGGAATGAAAAACTGGGTTTTGTTCTCAGAATCAAGTTCAATGCCATACCATTTCCCGTATGTTCCGGAATGCTTTCTCAGGTCAACTGCAACATCATATATTCTTCCAGTCACAACCCTTATAAGCTTTGCCTGCGCTAATGGTTCAATCTGGTAATGCAAACCCCTTATTACACCTCTGGATGACTTTGATTCATTATCTTGGACCGGATTAAATGGGATCCCTGCCTTAAGGAACATTTCAAGCTTATAACTTTCAAAGAAATAACCCCTTTCGTCAGTAAAAATTTTCGGTTGTATTATGTATAAACCTTCAAATCCCGTTTCAATAATCTGCATAGCTTTTTGTCATTAACCCCGTAATTTAATATTTACGGATAATATTTATCTCCTGAATTTTAATTTGTTTTTCCCAAAAAACTTCTTCTGGCAATAGTTCTTATTTGAGAATGATTCTCATTGGATAATCATTCTCCTCTGCAACTGAATCTCAAAAGAAACGTATTCTCTTTAACCAGCCAATCTCTTCTGCCCATAAGTAAGTTAACACCTGCTCCATTTATAGATCTTCGGCCTTCTGTCATACGACTTCGGTCAACCCTTCAACCCCTCAACCCTTCAACCCCTCAACCCATCAACCCTTCAACCCCTCAACCCTTCAACCCTTCAACCCTTCAACCCTTCAACCCTTCAACCTTTCAACCCCTCAACCCTTCAACCCTTCAACCCTTCAACCTTTCAACCTTTCAACCTTTCAACCCCTCAACCCTTCAACCCCTCAACCCCTCAACCTCCTCCTCATCAGCCGCAATTTTCAGCAAATACTTTCCATACTGACTTTTCTTTACCGGCTCGGCCAGAGCAATTAACTGGTCTTTTGTAATGTAACCTCTTTTAAAGGCAATCTCTTCCACACATGAGGCTTTGAGTCCCTGTCTTTGCTCAAGTGTCGCGATGAAATTCGCTGCCTGCAAAAGACTGTCATAAGTCCCCGTGTCAAGCCATGCCATACCTCGCCCCATTAATCTGACTTCAAGGGTTCCCTCTTCCAGATAAAGTTTGTTCAGATCAGTTATTTCGAGTTCTCCCCTTGCTGATGGTTTTAAGGATTTTGCTTTTTTGACAACACTGTTGTCGTAGAAATAAAGACCCGTGACGGCATAATTTGACCTGGCCTTCTCAGGCTTTTCCTCAATGCTTATTGCTTTCCTGTTCTTGTCAAACTCTACTACGCCATATCTTTCAGGATCTGTGACATAATATCCAAATACACATGCTCCTTTTTTGAGTCCTGCAGTATTCAGAAGGATGTCTCCAAATCCGTGACCGTAGAAAATGTTGTCTCCAAGTATCATGCAGACCGTCTCATCACCTATAAAATGCTCACCCAGGATGAATGCCTGGGCAAGTCCGTCGGGTGAGGGCTGCTCAATATAGTCGAATTTTAGTCCCAGCGAATGCCCGTCACCCAGTAGGGCCTTGAAACTCGGCAGGTCCCTTGGTGTGGATATTACAAGAATATCCCTTATACCGGCAAGCATCAATACCGATAATGGATAATAGATCATTGGCTTATCGTACACAGGCAGCATTTGCTTCGAAATTGCATGTGTGATCGGGTAGAGCCTTGTGCCTGAACCACCAGCCAGGATAATGCCTTTCATAATAATCTAAATTATTTAATTACCAGAAATAGTCACTTTCTGCCAATACTGAAATATATGAATCCTTTCCCGCGTAACTGATCAGGATCATAAATATTTCTTCCGTCAAAAATCACTTTGCCTTTCATGATTTCAGCCATTTTATCGAGATCAGGCAGATGGAATTCGGGCCATTCGGTCATCATGGCCAGCGCATCAGCGCCTTTGATAGCATCATAAGGATCCTCAGCATAATATATGCTGTCTCCGACCTCTTTTCTCGTCTCTTCCATGGCAGCGGGGTCATAGGCACGTATGTTTACTCCTCTTTTTAACAGCTCTTTTACCAGAAACACTGCAGATGACTCCCGTATATCGTCAGTTTTCGGCTTGAACGATAATCCCCATACCGCTATGGTTTTCCCTTTCAATTCATTATCGAAGTATTTGTCAATTTTATTGAATATTACTTTTTTCTGCAATTCATTAGCTTTTTCAACAGCTGAAATAACCTTGAGGTCATAACCTGCATCGGATGCAGTTTTTATGATAGCCTTCACATCTTTCGGAAAACACGATCCACCGTATCCTGAACCCGGATAAAGGAATCTGTTGCCGATACGTGAATCGCTGCCAATTCCTTTTCTGACACTGTTAATATCGGCGCCCAGAAGCTCACACAGGTTGGCCATCTCATTTATGAAGCTTATTCGTGTTGCAAGCATGGCATTTGCTGCATATTTTGTAAGCTCTGCCGAGGGAATATCCATGAAAATGACCGGACGGTTGTTTAGCAAAAACGGCATATAAAGACGCTTCATTATTTCCCCGGCCTTGTCATTGTCGACCCCGACAATTATCCTCTGGGGTTTAAGAAAGTCCTCAACGGCCGAACCTTCCTTAAGGAATTCGGGATTCGAAGCAATGTCAAAAGGAATTTCGGACCCTCTGGCATTTAGTTCATCCTTTATTTTTCTCCTTACCTTTTCAGCTGTTCCCACAGGCACAGTACTCTTGGTTGCAATTACAGCATGATGAGTAAGATATTGTCCTATCTCGGAAGCTACTGCCAGAACATGCTGAAGGTCAGCGCTGCCGTCTTCGCCCGGAGGAGTTCCGACAGCAATAAATATGACTTCTGCACCCTGAATTGCTGTTTTTATCTCATTCGAAAAGGAAAGCCTCCCTTTTTCCGCATTTTTCAAAAGCAGCGGCTCAAGACCTGGTTCATAAATAGGGATTTTCCCGTTCTTTAACGACTGAACCTTTTTAATGTCCTTGTCGACACAAACAACATTCAATCCGGTCTCTGCAAAACAGGTGTCGGTAACAAGGCCAACATATCCGGTTCCAATAACTGCTATCTTCATTTTATCAGGATAATTATTAATACGGGTATTTAGTTCAAATATACTATAACAAGTGAATTAATAAAAAATTGTCCGGCTTCAGTCAATAGTTTTCTGATGAAATCAGCGAACAGAAATCTGAATTGTTAATTTATTAACATTGCAGTGAGGACTTTCTGAAACGGCTTTTCGCGGCCGGTTTTGCAACTGATTTTCAGTGGAAAATCTTTATTTTTTTGATGCCATTTCAATAAAAAATAATACCTTTGCATCCACTTTTAAGCAAAATAATGTCTAACTTATTAATTATTAGCACTTTTTAATTACAATTATGACTGAAAGCAAGAAGAAACCTGTTAAGAAAGAACAGATTGAAAATTTGGAAGATGGCTCAAAGCCTGTGAAAAAGACAAAAGCAAAAGAAACTAAGGAAACACCTGACAGCCCCGAAGCTGAAAATGAGGAACAACCTGAAAAATTATCAGTTCTGGCTGAAGCTGAAGAAAAAACGGCTGAGATAAAAGAGGAGGCAGAAGTTGCCGTATCTGAGGCCGAACCAAAATCCTATGAAACAAAATCAGCCGGCAATATACCTGCTGCCGAGGATTTTGACTGGGATAGTTTTGAGAGCGATGAACTCAGGAACTCTCCTAAACACAAGGAATATGAAGCCATGTACGACAAGACTTTGTCAACTGTGGCTGTTGATGAGGTGGTTACAGGTACTGTGATACAGATGACCCCCCGTGAGGTTGTGATCAATATTGGCTATAAGTCTGAAGGCGTTGTGAGCCTTAACGAATTCCGTTATAACCCGAATCTGAAGGTTGGCGACACTGTCGAAGTGTATGTTGAAAGCCAGGAAGATAAAAAAGGTCAGCTTCTTCTTTCACATAAAAAGGCACGTGCTATTAATTCATGGGACCGCGTAAATGCATCTCTCGAGAAAGACGAGATCATAACCGGTTACATCAAGTGCAGAACCAAAGGTGGCATGATAGTCGACGTGTTCGGCATCGAGGCATTCCTGCCCGGCTCGCAGATAGATGTAAAACCAATCCGCGATTACGACGTATTTGTCGGCAAGACAATGGAATTCAAGGTAGTCAAGATAAATCAGGAATTCAAAAACGTTGTTGTATCTCATAAAGCTCTTATCGAAGCTGAACTGGAACAGCAGAAGAAAGAGATCATTGCAAAACTTGAAAAAGGACAGGTTCTCGAAGGAACTGTTAAAAATATCACATCCTACGGCGTATTTATCGATCTCGGAGGTGTTGACGGACTTATTCATATCACCGACCTTTCATGGGGCCGGGTAAATCACCCGGAAGAGATCGTTCAGCTCGACCAGAAACTGAATGTTGTTATCCTCGATTTCGATGATGACAAGAAGAGAATTGCCCTCGGTCTGAAACAGCTTACACCTCATCCGTGGGATTCAGTTGATCCTGACCTCAAGGTTGGAGACAAGGTTAAAGGCAAAGTTGTCGTTATGGCCGATTATGGAGCATTTGTTGAAATTGCCCCCGGAGTTGAAGGTCTTATTCACGTTTCGGAAATGTCATGGTCACAGCACCTCCGCAGTGCCCAGGAATTCCTTAAGGTTGGCGATGAGGTTGAGGCCGTTGTTCTTACCCTCGACAGGACCGAACGCAAAATGTCGCTCGGCATCAAACAGCTTAAACCGGATCCATGGCAGAATATCGAGGAAAAATATCCCGTTGGTTCAAAACACATGGCAAAAGTCAGGAACTTCACCAATTTCGGTGTATTTGTCGAGATTGAAGAGGGAGTTGACGGACTTATTCACATATCGGACCTTTCATGGACGAGGAAGATCAAGCATCCTGCTGAATTCACATCAATAGATTCTGAAATAGAAGTAATAGTTCTCGAAATCGACAAGGAGAACAGGCGTCTCAGCCTCGGTCACAAGCAGCTTGAGGAAAACCCATGGGATGTTTTTGAAAATCTTTTTACTATCGATTCAGTTCATGAAGGAACTGTAGTTGAAGTATTTGACAAAGGCGCAGTAATTGCTCTTCCATACGGAGTCGAGGGCTTTGTAACCCCTAAACATCTTGTAAAAGAGGACGGCACAATGGCAAAAGTTGATGAAAAACTTGAATTCAAGGTTATTGAGTTCAATAAATCAGCCAAGAAGATCATTCTTTCACACAGCAGGGTTTACGAGGATGAGAAGAAAACCACAGAATCAGCAGCAAAGAAACCCGAAGCTGAAACATCAAAGAAATCATCCAGGAAAGCCAAACCCAATGTTGAAAAAACAACACTTGGCGATATTACTCAGCTTGCAGCCCTGAAAGAAGAAATGGAAGAAAAAGCCGGCAAAGCATCTAAGAAATAGAAAAAATAGTTAAATTTAAAGTGTTAAAATTATAACTATGGATTTCAATATAGAAAGCCGGAATAACTGCACATTAATTCAGATACAGTCGGAAAAGTTAGATACACACATTGCTCCTGCACTAAAATCGGAACTTGTGCTAATTTCAGGAAAAGGTGAGAAGAACATTATTCTTGACCTTGAAAGATGTCAGTATTGTGACTCTTCAGGCCTTAGCGCCATTCTTGTTGCAAACAGGCTTTGCAAAAATGCGGGAGGCACTTTCGTTCTTTGCGGACTAAGTGAAGCAGTTGAAAGACTGATAACAATTTCGCAGCTGGATACTGTTCTCAGCATTACCCAGACTGTTGCTGATGCTGAAAAAATGATCTCATGATACGATAAGCACTGCAGACACTCCATGAAGCTTACTGTCCTTGGTAGCAGTTCTGCATTGCCGACATCTCAAAGATTTCCATCCGCTCATGTGCTTAATGCGCATGAGCGGTTGTTTTTAATAGACTGCGGGGAAGGAACCCAGATGCAACTCCGCAAATGCAGGATAAAGATCGGGAAGATAAATCATATCTTCATTTCACATCTTCATGGCGACCATGTTTTTGGGCTTTATGGTCTGCTTTCATCCTTCAACCTTATGGGAAGAGAATATCCCCTGAACCTTTATGCTCCTGAAAATTACCTGCCAATGCTCCTTTCCCATCTTAAAGATTTTGATATCAACCTGGGATTCGAAATACAATTCACTCCGCTCAGGGGAAAAGATCCGGTCCGAATTCTTGATGACAAATACCTGACAGTTACCGCTTTCCCGCTTAAACACAGGGTAGAGTCATTCGGGTTCCTTTTCAGGGAAAAATCTTCTGACAGGAATATTATTAAAGATTGTATCACGAAATATGGAATCCCGGTATCTTCCATACCTTCTATAAAAAAAGGAGAAGATTTTATAACAGAAGATGGCACTGTAATACCTAATGAAGAGCTGACAACTGAACCGGGAAAACCTGTATCATATGCTTATTGCAGCGATACGGCATATTTCAGCCGCCTTGCAGAATTCGTAAAAGGTGTGACTCTCCTGTACCATGAGGCGACTTTTGACAGGAGCCTTTCGGAACTTGCCCAGACTGTCCTTCATTCAACAACTTCCGATGCTGCAACGACAGCCCGTGATGCAGAAGCCGGTACCCTGATGATAGGCCATTTCTCTTCACGCTATGACGATATTTCCGCCCTGGTGGAAGAAGCCAGGGAAATATTCCCGTCAACGATACCTGCAATTGATGGAAGGACATATGATTTGAAGAACCTGAATGATTCCCAATGAAAGGCGTCAAAGATTAATTATCTTTGCGCCAGTTATTAAACATTTTGCCAGTGCAGGAAAAAATTCTAATCCTTGATTTCGGATCACAGTATACGCAGCTCATTGCCAGAAGAATCCGGGAACTTTCTGTTTATTGTGAGATATATCCGTTCAATCATTTTCCATCTCCCGACAGCTCGGTAAAAGGAGTAATCCTTTCGGGAAGCCCTTATTCGGTCAGAGATAAGAATGCACCGGATCCCGATCTTTCACGCATTAAGGGGACCTTTCCTCTTCTTGGAGTATGTTACGGTGCACAACTCCTGGTTCAGAAATACGGCGGAGAAGTAATGCCTTCAGCTGCAAGGGAATATGGCAGGGCTAACCTTATCCATCTGAATACCGGTGATGCACTTTTCAGGAACATCACTCCGGGAACCCAGGTCTGGATGTCACACGGCGATACAATTGCCGTTCTTCCTGAAGGATACGAAATAATCGGATCAACAGCCTCTGTCAAGGCGGGAGCATATAAGATAAAGAACGAAACTACCTGGGGGATACAATTTCATCCTGAAGTCTATCATACGACTGAAGGACTGCAGATGCTTTCGAACTTTGTTTTTGGAATATGCGGATGTACAGGCAACTGGACTCCGGGCTCATTTATCGAAACTACGGTTCTCCACCTGCAAAATGAGATAAAAGATGACAAAGTGATACTTGGACTTTCGGGCGGAGTCGACTCTACGGTTGCTGCAATGCTTCTGCACAGGGCAATAGGTCTTAACCTGACATGCATATTTATAGATAACGGCCTTCTAAGAAAAAACGAGTTCGAAAATGTGATGGATTCGTACAAGGACCTTGGTCTGAACATAACCGGGATCAGGGCAGGGGAGAGGTTCCTCGAAGAACTTGAAGGAATCAGCGATCCCGAGAAAAAAAGAAAAACCATAGGAAGGGTGTTCATTGAAGTGTTTGATGAAGCCGCACGCCAGGTAAAGGATGTCAAATGGCTGGCCCAGGGAACAATTTATCCCGATGTCATCGAATCTGTTTCCGTAAACGGACCTTCTGCAACAATAAAATCGCATCACAATGTGGGAGGCCTTCCCGAAAAAATGCACCTTAAGGTTATTGAACCTCTTCGGCTTCTTTTCAAGGACGAAGTGAGAAGGGTTGGAACTGCACTCGGAATTCCCGGGGCAATCCTTAACAGGCACCCGTTTCCCGGTCCCGGCCTTGCGATCAGACTGCTGGGAGCTGTTACAAGGGAAAAACTTGAGATATTGAAGGAGGCTGATAATATATTTATAAGTGAACTTAAAAAGCATGGGCTTTATGACAAGGTCTGGCAGGCTGCCGTGATCCTTCTTCCTGTAAGGTCGGTTGGCGTGATGGGCGACGAACGGACATATGAGAATACAATAGTCCTTAGAGCTGTTGTTTCAACCGACGGCATGACGGCAGACTGGGCTCATCTGCCTCACGAATTTCTTGGCCTTGTTTCAAATGAGATTATTAACAATGTCAGGGGAATCAACCGGGTTGTGTATGATATCAGCTCCAAACCACCTTCAACAATTGAATGGGAATAAAAGGCAGATGGGAAAAACATTACATTGTTTAAAACGTTTACATCATAAGTGGTGATTAAGATAATATAACATCCAACTTAGCCCCCTTTAGGGGAGATGGGGGGTAAAAAAGCAGGCAGAAAAAGAACTTACACAGAGGGCTCAGAGGATCACAGAGCGGCACAGAGAAGCAAGATCAACAGAGTATAACAGATGTAATTATTAAGAATATGAGGAAAAGCAGAACGAGGTTATTTTTTTGTGTTTTAGCTATATTTTTGTCAGGACAAGTTGCTTTTTCACAAGGCCTGAATGAAAATACATTTAAGATTGGAAGAACACTTGGGTTGATCGATGCCTGGTATGTCGACAGCACCGATATAAATAAACTTACCGAACAGACAATAATTGAGCTGCTCCGAAGCCTCGATCCTCATTCGGTTTACATTTCGGCAAAAGATGTTAAGGAGATGAATGAGCCGCTAAACGGAAACTTTGAAGGCATCGGAATTCAGTTTAACCTGCTTCGCGACACAATTATCGTAATAGAGCCTATCTCTGGCGGACCTTCAGAAAAAGCCGGGCTTCTTCCCGGCGACAGGATAATCACCATCGATGGTGAGAAAGTTGCAGGCATCGGGATCTCCACCAACGGAGTACGCAGCAGGCTGATGGGCATGAAGGGCACAAAGGTAAATATCAATGTTTTCAGAAAGGGTGAAAAATCAATACTTGATTTTACGATCATAAGGGATAAAATTCCGATAAACAGCCTTGATGCCGCCTATATGCTTGACAAGGAGACAGGATATGTAAAGCTTAATAAATTTGCAGCCACCACTGTTGATGAATTCGACGCTGCCGTTGACAGTCTGAAGAAATTCAACAACATGAAGAACCTTGTGCTGGATCTCAGGAGCAATGGCGGAGGTTATATGACCGCAGCCACTGATCTTGCCGATAAATTTTACTCCGACAAAAGGCTTCTTGTCTATCTCAGAGGAAGAAAAACGCCCCGCCAGGATTATTTCTCAAAAGGCAGGGGATCACTGTCATCTTCACGTGTCGCCATCCTCACTGATGAAGGCTCTGCATCGGCCAGTGAAATACTTGCCGGAGCTGTTCAGGATTGGGACAGGGGAATTATTGTCGGGCGGAGAACATTTGGCAAAGGCCTTGTCCAGAATGGATTCTACCTTACTGACGGTTCAATGATAAGGCTCACTATTGCAAGGTATTATACGCCTACAGGACGGCTGATCCAAAGTCCGTACAATGATGGTTATGACAAGTATCTTGAAAACTTCTATAAAAGGTACACCGATGGCGAACTGATGACTGCCGACAGTATTCATTTCCCCGATTCGCTGAAATATAAGACCATGGTCAGCAAACGTACAGTTTACGGAGGAGGCGGTATCATGCCCGATGTTTTTGTTCCGGCCGATACCATGGGTTATTCCGATTATTACAGAAGCCTGGTCAGAAAAGGTGTTTTGAGCTCATGGTCACTTGAATTTTCTGATAAAAACAGAAAACAGATAGCATCTAAATATAAAACATTCAATGAATTCAGGTCAGACTTCAATTTTTCGGATGAAGATATGGATGACCTGAAAAATAAGGCTGAAAAAGCCGGAGTGAAATTTGATGATAATGGGTTTAAAATTTCCAGGAATGAGATCCTGACTGTTCTTAAAGGGTATATTGCAGCCAACATATGGAAAACCAACGAGTTTTACATGATAATCAACGAAGGCGATCCGGTAATCGAAAGTGCGCTCCGGATCATTTCCGACAGGCAGCAATATGAAAAAGTGCTTGGATTTAGTAAATAACAGCAAAACAGGCTTTGATGCCATTTCTGCTTATCTATTTGTGACCCGGCCATGAAATTTATTGCAAAAACCCTGTATGGCCTCGAGAATGTCCTGTCAGAGGAATTGAAATCCCTTGGGGCTGCGGAAATAAATGTTCTCAACAGGGCTGTTTCATTTACAGGAGACCAGCAGCTGCTTTACAGGGCAAACTACTGCCTCAGGACTGCAATGTCGGTTTTGAGAATCATCTCCGAGTTCAGGATCAGGTCGAAGGATGATCTTTACAGAAGCTGTAAAAGGATAGGGTGGGACAGATTTTTAAGTCCTGAAAAGACTTTCTCAGTTGTTCCGGTAGTCAATTCCCCGCTTTTCAAACATACAGGTTATGCAGGCCTTGTGCTGAAGGATGCCGTTGCAGACTGGTTCAGGGATAAGACCGGAACCCGTCCTTCCGTCAATTCGGAAAATCCCGATATCGTTTTAAATCTTCATATAAGCAATGACCAGGTAACGGTTTCTGCCGACTCGTCGGTTATTCCGCTTTACAAGCGCGGCTGGCGCACGGAACAGGGATTCGCTCCTCTCAATGAAGTACTGGCTGCAGGCATTGTACTTATTTCAGGATGGGACGGGAATTCAGTTCTTGTTGATCCGATGTGCGGCTCAGGGACAATACCGATTGAATCTGCATTGATTGCCTGCAACATTCCACCCGGCAAATTCAGGAGTTTCTACGGATTCCAGAAATGGAATGATTTCAATAATGACCTTTTTGATGGAATAAAAAAGGAATTCGACAGGAAAACTACCAGACCTGATTTGAAAATATATGCAAGCGATTATTCAGAGATCGCTGTGTCACAAACCCAGGCCAATGTCGGATCAGCAGGGCTGACGGATATTATTACTGTTGAACGGCGCAACTTCCGTGATCTGGAAGCACCGGATGATAACGGAGTATTGATAATAAATCCGCCTTATGGCGAAAGGATAAAGATTTCAGAGACCGATAATATGTATGATATGATCGGATCGACATTAAAACATAAATTCGAAGGATATAAGGCATGGATCATTTCATCAGACAGGGAATCCCTGAAAAAGGTGGGCCTGAAGCCATCTTCAAGAACAACTCTTTTCAACGGAGCTCTTGAATGCACCCTTGTCAAGTTTGATTTGTATCCGGGAAGTCTCAGGAAGAAATCCCCTAAAATTCAATCCTACGAGCCCTGAAAGTTCATCATTTCATAGGATTTCTTAATACAATTTATTTCTTTCTTCTTCCGTTTTTATTTTTATATTTGTTGGATTATTATGTTTGCAGGATAAAATGAAGCTTACATGAGCTTTGATGTTGAAAAGTACTTTTCTGATATAACTGGTGGAAGTCCGATCCTTCATTTTAAGGGAAACATTGATGCGGATCTTATTAACAGAATGCTTGATACGGTTGAGGAGAAACTTGTTTTGATAAATGAGGATCCGAAGCTCAGAAAAAAGGTTTATAACGTGCTTGTAGAAAGTCTTCAGAACCTTTACCATCATGTTGATAAAGTCCCGGAAGGTTTTGAAGATCAGACAGCTGAGAGATTTGGGATTTTTACGCTGCTGAAAGTCAATGACGGGTATAAGATAATAACAGGCAATTTTGTGAGGAATGAAGGGGTGAATGAACTTGAGGAAAAGCTGAAAAGGATTAACAGTTCGACACATGAGGAAATAACCGAACTGTATAAGTTCATACTTAATCATCAGCGAATATCTTCAAAAGGCGGCGGTGGACTGGGACTTGTTGATATCGCAAGAAAAACAGGCAATAAACTCGATTATCTCTTTAAGAGATATGATGACAATAACTCATTTTTTTACCTGAACATTCTGGTGGATAACAAAAAGTGATAATAACCTAAAAAGAACAAATATGGAACCGATCTTTATTGAAGGAACACCAAAAACCCCAACTATCAGATTTGATGCAAACGAGGGTGTTTTCGAAATCAAGGGACGCTCAATTCCTGAAAACTCCGTCGAATTCTATAAACCGCTTGTTGACTGGCTCGATCAATATAAAGAATCCCCGCTTGGCAAAACAGTAGTCAATATCAGGCTCGAGTACTTCAATACAAGTTCTTCGAAATGTATCCTCGATGTATTCAAAAAGCTTGAATCAATTCATAAGGCAAAAAATGATGTTGAAGTCAACTGGTATTATGAAGAGGATGATGAGGATATGCTCGAAGCAGGAGAGGATTATGAATCTATAATCCGCGTGCCGTTCAAAATGATTGAGATTGTTGAATAGTACCATATAGACTTTTCGCTGGAAAAATATGAAAGAGGCTTTGTTTGAGGCCTCTTTTTTTAATGTTTACCCCTAAATCCCCTAAAGGAGACTTATAGAATTCCGGATTTCGGAATTGTGATTTCGGAATTAATCAGATATTCACCCCAAGCCCGCTCTCTGCTTCGTAACTACCCTTTATATACATCTTAATTATTGAATTATTTACTTCTCAAATTCATTGCATTTTTTACCCCCCCCAGGCCCCCCTATGGGGGTATGGGGGGTAAAACACCAAGGATGCTTGGAGTTAAAACACGAAAGATGTATGTGGGTAAAACACGAGGGGGTATGGGGGCAAAACAAAGCACCGGGGGGGTAAACACACTGGGGGTTGTTCTGTAATCCGCTAATCCGGCATTTTAACCTTTTTTCTGAATAGTTTCTCCCCGGAATTCAGGATATGCTTCAGAACCCTGAAATATAACGCAAGGTATAATACAAGGGTCATCAGCCAGATCACAATTACATTTATTATATATGTATCCACCCTGAATCCGCAGAACATTTTGAACGGAGCATAAAAATGCGCTTTAATGCATTTGCCCGAGGGATCCATGTAAATGGGATCAAGCTTCTGAACAATTTCTCCCTTGTAGTCAATAATTTTCTGAGTTTCATCCTTGAATGTCACAAGATCTTCAAGCGAGCTGTTGAAGTATTCATTCCTTAAGTTGACGAATGCTTCCTTATCTTCTGATTCGAGACGTGTAACATATTGATCCTTAATGTCATTTGCTTCAACATACTTTCTAACATAGTATTTCCTCAGAGTTTCAGTGTATTCCAGAGCTGAATCAATAATTTCAGCCGTGACCCTGTCAGGCGTAAGGTCATCGAGATATCCGAACCTGATGGCAGGCAGAATATTCATCTCTTTCCTGAATTCATTGCGGACAAGATTCAGATCACCATTAAAATCATTATCTTTTGTATCCTTTTTGATATCACTCTTCAGATTTTCAAGTTTCATCTTTATCCTGGAATTCCAGTAGTCTTTTTTGAATCTCGCTTCGCTCATCCTCTTGTCGTACTCATAGAAAAGCTTCTCGTACCTGTTATTCACAAACTGTTCAACGGCGAGGGCTTCATAGCCCCATCTTGCTGTAACAAGCTCTCCATAAAAAGGGATCGAAACCGGCGATGAAATATTGGGATTCAGTTTTTCAAATTTTACGAGAACGCCGCTGAGAATTATCTGGGGAATAATCAAAAAAGGAATGAGTATATAAATAGTGACTACTGCCTTGAAACTGTCTGAGATGACAAGTCCCATAACATTGGCTGAGGCCCAGCAGGTAAAAAGGATAAGCCAGTATTCGAAGGTCATCTCTTTGATGCCTGTGATCGCATTCCCTAGCAGTACAAAGCTTAGGGTCTGGATTGCTGATATTCCGAACTGAACAGCCACCTTTGACATCAGATAACTGTTCCTGCTTAAATTAAGGAAGGCTTCACGTTTAAGGATCTTCCTGTCCCTGAAGATCTCTTCGGCACTGATCGTCAGTCCCATGAAAAGAGCCACTATGACCGACATGAAAAGATAAACGGGAAGGTTGCTGTTGTCGCTCAGATAGTATTTTGGGTTCTTTGCACTCTCATCAAAGTACCTTATCAGATAGGAAAGGCACAGGGCAAGAATGGGAGCCTCCAGGAGAGTTATTGTAAGATATTGTATGTCTGCGACTTTAGCCAGAATATCACGTCGTGTGAAAAGTATAAATTGCCTTAATCTGTCGGGTACCCTGAAATTTATTTCCGGCAGAGCATCTCCCTTTTCAAGCTTTTCCTCTTTCTTCTCCGATTCATATAGTAAACGCCAGTCGGATGGCGACATCCTACGGGTTTCGGTAGGTTTCCCGCTCTCGGTGAACACTCTGGTTTCCACTATATTGAAGATCTGCTCGGGATTCACGTTCCCGCATGCAAAACATTCACTCTCACTGTAATTGGGATGACCGATCTTCTTCTTGAAATACTCAATTGAATCTACAGGATTGCCATTGTAAATGAGATAACCGCCTGTATCGAGGATCAGGAGCCTGTCAAACATCTTGAAGATGTCGGACGAAGGCTGATGTATAACAACAAACAGTAGTTTCCCTTTTCGGGCAAGTTCCTTCAGCAGGTCAAGTATGTTTTCCGAATCCCTTGATGAAAGACCTGACGTAGGCTCATCAAGAAAAAGGATGGCAGGTTCCCTTATAAGCTCAAGCGAGATATTCAGCCTCTTTCTTTGTCCGCCGCTGATTTTTTTATTAAGAGGTGTCCCGACTTTCATATTTCTGATCTCGTACAGGCCAAGGTTCTTTAAAACATTATCCACCTTCTCAGTGATTTCTTCTTCCGAAAGATTGCCGAAACAGAGCTTGGCATTGTAATAGAGGTTGTTGAAGACGGTAAGATCCTCAATAAGCAGATCATCCTGAGAAACATAGCCGATAAGGCCTTTTATTTTGTCTTTTTCTCTGTGGATATTTATTCCGTTGATAAGCACTTCTCCGTCAGAAGGGGGATTCATGCCGTTAAGCACACCAAGCAGGGTCGATTTGCCCGCTCCGCTTGCGCCCATAATTCCGACCATCCTGCCCGACTCACTCCTGAACGACATGTGATGTATCCCTATGTCGCCCGATTTAAACCTGTATTCCAGATTATTGACTTCATAAACAACCCGTGATGACTGAAATTCCTCCTTCAGGAATTGCATTGTAATATCCCAGTAATAGACAGGTGATATATTGTACCCCTTTATTGAGGAACCCCGGCTTATCGGATAGACCCTGTCTTCCTGAAGGAGCTGGCTGTTCATGGAAAGCTCGCCTGCCCGGGTGAACCGCATGAAATACATGTTTATCGACTGAACAAACAATATCCATATCTGACCTTTAAGCTGCTCTTTCCTGAGATATTTCACTCCTTCAGTTTCCGTATTTTTTTCTCCGCTTATTATCAATAGGTTTGGGGAGGAAGGCACTTCGGAAAAGGGATTCAGAACAAACTTTTCAATATTATTATAATCTTCTTTTGAAATATTGAGACCTTCCGCAAGGGTTGCAATGAAACCTCGTTCAAGTGATGTTACTTCAGCGCCTCCCGATTTGCAGAATTCAAGTGCATGTATTACAATTATTATTCTTTGCTCGCTGTCGAGCTGTCCTTCTTCATTGATGTCATTGCAAAGTTTTGTGATCCTGATAGCAATGGCGCCTTCCCGGCGCTCGGGACTGCTTTTACCGAGCCGCTCCTGGGCATCCTTATAGGCCTGGCTGTACTGGGACAAATATTTCCCGACAAGCGACTTATTCAGCTGGTGGCTTAAAAAAGCCTGCACCACACCCCTTCTTTCAGCGTCGTTACGCGTGGGATTGGCAATTAATGCAAAAAGCTGCATCAGCGCTTCAATGATCTTCTCATTCATTGCAAAACCGGAAACTGTTTATGGTACTGTTGGTTAGCCCGTCAATACATTGGGTTTGATGACCGGCTGAACTACTTTGATAAACAGGGATTCCGCTTAAATATTGTTAATTCCTTAACAGTTGTATTGAAATATCTGACTTATTATAATGATATGTGAAAAGGAGAAGGTTTGCTATATTAACTTTTCCTTCCGGAGGCAGTGTTTTTGGTTATACTGTTAACAGACCGCAACTTCCGGCTTTTTCTTTTCTTTTCGACGGAAAATCCGAATTTTCCTATATATCTTCCTGTTTCATAATATTTTCCATGTGAATAGCAGATTGGCTCCGCATCATTAAGCCTGAATACGCCTGTCTTTTCATCAAAGAGTTCCTTCTCAGCATTCACGGCAACCACTTCTGAGATGAACATGTGATGCGTTCCAAGTTCCTTTATTTCCTTAACGATGCATTCAATGTTCACAGGAGATTCCCTTATCAGGGGCGCTTTTACCACCGCTCCTCTTTCAGGAGTTAGCTTCATTTCTTCGAATTTATTATGATCAGCTCCCGACTTTACGCCGCACCAGTCAGTGGCAAAAGCCAACGCTTTGGTTGTCAGGTTGATGACAAATTCGCCGTTCTTTTTTATTATCCCGTACGAATGTCTCGAAGGACGTACCGAAATATAACACATCGGAGGATCTGTGCATATAGTTCCGGTCCATGAAACAGTGAATATGTTATATTCCTCCGCCGTTGATCCGCAGCTTACCATTACAGCCGGGAGGGGATAGATCATTGTTCCCGGTTTCCAGAGTATCTTGCTCATCTTGTACTTTTTTAGTCAAAGATACTGTCAGCATTTTAATCTCATCAGGATTTCTTGACATTTTGACGCAAATAATTTCATTTCAATGCCAAAAAGACAATTTTCCCCCATGGCAGGAAAATTGCTGAATTCAGCCGGCAACATGCAACTTTTAAAATGCAACAATTAAAATATAACACAACAATATGACTTTGAACAATTTCACACTTAAAGCCCAGGAAGCTGTTCAGCAGGCTTTCAATATTGCCGATTCAAAAGGACAGCAGGCAATAGAATGTGCCCATCTGCTCCATGGAGTGATAAGCGAGGCAGAGAACATTTCCGGCTGGCTTTTCGGAAAGCTCGGGATCAGCGTTCCTGCCGTGATTAAGGATATTGAGAAGCTTATCGATTCTTATCCGCGGGTGACAGGAGGTGAGCCTTATCTTTCTTCAGGAGCATCAGAAGCGCTGCGGAAGGCGAACGATAATGCATCTTCAATGAAGGATAAATTCGTCACGACAGAGCATATACTAATGGGTATCCTTGAAACGACAGATAAGGCATCACAGATCCTCAAGGATTATGGTGTTACAATGAAGGACCTGAAAGCTGCGGTAATGGAACTCAGAAAGGGAGCAACTGTTGATAATGCGACTTCTGAAGAAACATTTAATTCATTGAACAGGTATGCCATAAACCTCAATGAAAGGGCCAGGAACGGTAAGCTCGATCCGGTTGTCGGACGGGATGAAGAGATAAGACGGATACTTCAGATCCTTACTAGGAGGACAAAAAATAATCCCGTTATGATAGGAGAACCCGGTGTAGGGAAAACAGCTATAGCCGAAGGCATTGCTCACAGGATCATAAGGGGCGATGTTCCTGAGGATCTGAAATCGAAGACAATTTATTCGCTCGATATGGGAGCCCTCATCGCAGGGGCGAAATACAAGGGCGAATTTGAAGAAAGGCTTAAGTCGGTAGTCAATGAAGTCATCTCTTCAAATGGGGAAATCGTACTGTTCATTGATGAAATACATACTCTTGTGGGTGCAGGCAAGTCGGAAGGCGCCATGGATGCCGCAAACATTCTCAAACCAGCCCTTGCAAGGGGAGAGCTGAGAGCCATAGGTGCAACTACGTTGAATGAATATCAGAAGTATTTCGAGAAGGACAAAGCCCTTGAAAGACGTTTCCAGGTAGTCATGGTTGATGAACCTGACAGGGAGGATTCCATATCTATCCTCAGGGGAATACGCGAGAAGTACGAAACACATCATAAGGTAATAATCAGGGATGAGGCAATAATTGCCGCTGTCGATCTTTCAACACGTTATATCACCGACAGGTTCCTTCCCGATAAGGCTATCGACCTTATCGATGAAGCTGCATCACGTCTTCGCCTTCAGATGAACTCCGTTCCTGATGAAATTGACGAGGTTTCGAGAACAATAACTCGTCTCGAGATAGAAAGGGAAGCAATAAAGCGTGATGGTGATAAAATCAAGGAAAATGAGATTACCTCTGAGCTTGCCGAACTGCAGTCGAAAAAAGACGAGCTTATGGCAGGATGGAAAAGCGAAAAGGAGATGATAGGCAAGGTTCAGGAGAAGAAAGAAGAAATGGAAGCCCTCAGGTTTGAAGCGGAACAGGCTGAACGGAGCGGCGATTATGGAAGGGTTGCGGAGATCAGGTACGGAAAGATGATCGGACTGGAAAAAGAAATTGCCGATCTGAAAAACCAGATAGAACAGAAAAGGAGTAAGGGATCGCTTGTAAGGGAGGAGGTTAGAACTGAAGATATTACCGAAGTTGTCGCAAAATGGACAGGTATTCCCGTTTCAAGAATGCTTGAAAGTGAAAAAGAAAAGCTGCTGCGCCTTGAAGATGAGCTCCATAAGCGTGTCGTTGGTCAGGATGAGGCAATACAGGCTGTATCAGATGCAGTAAGGAGATCAAGGGCAGGCCTGCAGGATTCAAAAAGACCGGTCGGATCGTTTATCTTCCTTGGGACAACCGGCGTTGGAAAGACTGAGCTCGCAAGAGCGCTCGCTGAGTTCCTTTTCAATGATGAGAACCTGCTTACACGTATCGATATGTCGGAATACCAGGAAAGACATTCGGTATCAAGACTTATCGGAGCGCCTCCCGGATATATAGGCTATGAGGAAGGAGGCCAGCTTACCGAAGCAGTAAGGCATAAGCCCTATTCGGTAGTTCTGCTCGATGAAATTGAAAAGGCACATCCCGACCTGTTCAACCTTCTGCTTCAGGTTCTTGATGACGGAAGGCTTACCGACAACAAGGGAAGAACAGTCAATTTCAGGAATGTCATTATAATCATGACATCCAACCTTGGTTCAGACCTTATCAGGGACAGGATGGATAAATGGAATAATGTAATGCCTGACAATGAGGCTGAATCGCTCAGAAGGGATATTTTCCTTCTGCTGAGGAAATCGCTCAGGCCGGAATTTCTGAACAGGGTTGATGAGATTGTGATGTTCCGCCCGTTGAGTATTGAACAGATAAGGGAGATTGTAAAAATACAGCTCGGTAATGTCAGGAAGGTTCTTGAGGCAAATAATTACAATCTCGAGGTTACTGATGCTGCCGTCGACTGGCTGGCAGATCACGGCTATGATCCACAGCTTGGAGCCCGTCCGGTTAAAAGGCTTATTCAGAAGGAAGTTATCAATGAACTTTCCAGGGAAATAATCGCCGGTAAAATCAGAAAGGAATCCACGGTCTCAATCGACGCCCGGGAAGGGAAACTCGTTTTTAAAAGTTTCTAGAATTTTTACTGTATTAAGTGAGTCTTTTCTGATTTTTTTTCGATTTGTAGCATAACTTCTTTGCGTTCTTTGCGTAAACCTTTGTGACCTTTGCGGTTAAGTGCATTAAATTTTTTTAACCGCAAAGTGCGCTAAGGTAAGCGCTAAGTTTCGCAAAGTTTTTCTTTCTTTTTACGCTTCCTGGCCCCATCATTCTTTACCTGAACGACCTGATGCATGCGTCTATGTCGTCGTATAACTCGAAAATAGTATGCAGGTGAAGAGTATGGAATAACTCGGTAGCCCGCGATTCGGGATTTGCAAATTTCAGAATCCCAAGGTTGTTCTTTGCCGCCTTATGAAGCGACAGGAAACATGCAAATCCTGAACTGTCGATATATTCAACTCCTTTAAGATCAATAATTACTTTTGAGCCTGGATTGTCAAAGACCCTGCTTACACCATCCTTTATCTCATCTATAGTCATGACATTTATTTTGTTGACAGTGAATGAGATAATGTCAATCTTGTTCCTCTTTTCAATATTGATCATCTCAGCCATGACTATAGATTTTTTACCAGATCGTCCAGCTCTTCCAACGCACTTAAAGTTTCACTTTCAAACCGTGCAATATAAGCTTCATATTTCTCAGGATTCTTGCCGTCAACAGCCTGAAGTTCAAATGTTTTTAACATATTGGCAAGGCTGTCCATTCCCATTATTGCCACCGACGATTTGGCCTTGTGTGCGAGCCTTCCGAGAGCCTGATAATTCTTATCATTCAGGAGAAGGCTCATTTCTGCATTGAATTCTGCAACCTGGTCCCTGAACATGCCTATCAGCTCCTTCAGGAGTTCATTGTCGCCGCCAGCGACCATTTCCAGGTACTCGGTATTTATAAATTTATAATCCATGACTTTCAGTTCCCTTTAATCCGGTAAAGACGATTGTTAATAAATAACAGATATAATTTGAATTTATTTTGTTATAAAGTGATCTTTGACATTATGGCTGTCAGGCCAGAGGGGAACAAAGGCTGTGATTGTCAGAATTATCCGGGTGTTTTTTTATGGAATCTAATAAATTCAGATATTACAGGAGTCTGAATAATATTCTGAAAGCCGCATCATTGCAACCTGACATATATTACATGAACAATAATAATTCCGAATAAAATATATTCTAAATTTGCGAGTTATTAGATTGAAACGGTTGCATGTTGAGTGTTGCGTGTTGCCTGTTACGTGTTGTGTTAACATATTAACAATCATGGCGAAGCACCCTCTCCAATGTGATAAGCATAATTAAGTATATATTATTTCTCTATTAATGAAAAATACTGTCTTTACCAGTTTCCATGAGGAAGCCGGAGCCAGGATGGTTCCGTTTGCCGGATATAATATGCCGGTTGAATACAAGGGTATCAATGAGGAACACATTGCCGTACGGGAATCGGTGGGAGTGTTTGACGTTTCCCATATGGGCGAGTTCTGGGTATCAGGCCCTTCAGCCCTTAAATTCCTGCAGTACATAACATCCAACGACGTTTCGGCTCTATGGGATGGCAAGGTGCAGTATTCCTGTTTCCCAAATGGAAAGGGAGGAATAGTGGATGATCTTCTTGTTTACAGATTCAGTCACGATAAATACCTTCTCGTTGTCAATGCCGCCAATATAGAAAAGGACTGGAACTGGTGCGTAAAAAATGCAGAGCTTTTCGGAATTGTGCCCGGAAAGGATCTTATCAATGCTTCTGATGATATTGCCCAGCTTGCAGTACAGGGTCCTTATGCCCTGAAGGCAATGCAGAAACTTACAACAGCTCCGATCACTTCAATGGAATATTACACCTTCCGGATTATCGAATTTGCAGGCATAAAAGATGTAATATTTTCGATTACAGGTTATACCGGTGCTGGAGGATGCGAGATTTATGTCAGGAATGAGGATGGCCCCAAACTGTGGAAGGCTGTTTTTGAAGCAGGTAAGGAATATAATATCAGACCAATAGGTCTTGGCGCAAGGGATACTCTCAGGCTCGAAATGGGTTTTTGCCTTTATGGAAACGATATTAATGATACCACTTCACCGATCGAGGCTGGTCTGGGCTGGATAACCAAATTCACCGACAGCAAGGACTTCATCGATAAAGCATTGCTTCTTAAACAGAAAGAGGAAGGTACAACGAGGAGGCTTAAGGGCTTTGTAATGATTGACCGCGGCATTCCTCGCCAGCATTATGAGGTTGTCGATGCAAATGGCAATTTGATAGGGGAGGTGACTTCGGGTACAATGTCGCCCATGATGAAGCAGGGAATAGGAATGGCATACCTTGCAAAGGGTTACTGGAAGCCCGGCACAGAGATCTTTATAAGGATCAGGAACAAGGATCTGAAGGCAGAGGTTGTAAATCTGCCTATATACAACAAACCCTGATGCGCAAAAGAAATCTTGAGACATGTTTTTCACCGGCGCTGTACGAACCTGAAAGACACGCCGGTTCTTTGGTTGTTGTCATTGATATCCTCCGTGCGACTTCGGCTATATGTACTGCATTTGAGAATGGAGTGGCATCTATAATCCCGGTTGCAACGGTGGCTGAGGCGAGGGAATACAAGGAAAAAGGATTTCTTGTTGCTGCCGAACGCGACGGTTATGTACTTGACTTTGCTGACTTCGGAAATTCCCCTTTTAATTTCACTCCTGAAAGGGTTGCCGGAAAAACAATTGTATACAGCACAACAAATGGTACGGGCATCATTAAGCTGGCACATTCTGCACAATATATTATTATAGCATCTTTTCTCAATATAAGCGCAATCACTGAATGGATTGTAGCCAGGGATAATGATGTGGTTCTTTTCTGCTCAGGATGGAAGAACAGGTTCAACCTTGAGGACTCGCTGTGCGCTGGTGCAATAGCTGAACGGCTTCTTGGAACTTCACATTACTCAACGATCTGCGATTCAACTCATGCAGCCATTGACCTCTGGTCGCTGGCCAAAGATAACCTTACGGGTTATGTTGAAAAAGTTGCCCAGCGTTCCCGTCTGAGGGATAAGAATCTTGATGACTGCATTCCCTTCTGCCTTTCTATGGATTTTACACAAAAGATCCCCGTGATCAGGAAAGGAATTCTTGTTGCAACAAATGACTGACCTTTGCGTCCTTCGCGTCCTTCGCGGTTAAGTATTTTTTTTTACCGCAAAGGTAACGAAGGTTTACGCGAAGGGCACAAAGAGTTTCTAAAGTGTTATTTCCACCCTGACCAATTTCATCTTGCTAATACTTAAAAATCCTTATTTTTGTGGAAAGGGAGAATCAGCCCTTGAACTGGATAAAACTTAAACATAAATATCATATCATGAAGAAACACAACTTTTATGCCGGCCCTTCAATTCTTCCGCAATACACAATAGAAAAGACAATTGAAGGAATAAAAGACTTTGCAGGAACAGGCCTTTCAGTCCTTGAGATATCCCATCGCAGCAAGGAGTTCGTCGCATGCATGAACGACACAATTGCGCTTGTCAAGGAACTTCTTGAGATACCGTCAGGTTATCAGGTTATTTTCCTTGGTGGCGGCGCAAGCCTTCAGTTTGGTATGGTGCCAATGAACATGATGAATAAAAAATCGGCCTATCTCAACACAGGCGAATGGGCAAGCAAAGCCCTTAAGGAAGCCAAATTGTATGGCGAAGTTGTTGAAGTAGCTTCCTCAAAGGAAAAGCTTTTCAACTATATTCCTAAAAACTACACTGTTCCGGCCGATGCCGATTATTTCCATATTACCACGAATAATACTATTTACGGGACAGAACTTAAAAAGGACCCTGATGTATCAGTACCTCTTATCGCCGATATGTCGTCAGATATTTTCAGCCGCCCGGTCGACGTCTCAAAATACTCGATCATATACGCGGGAGCCCAGAAAAATCTTGCCCCTGCCGGTGTCACACTGGTAATCATAAAGGAATCAGCTCTTGGCAAGGTTGAGCGCCAGATTCCCACAATGCTCGATTACCGGACTCATATTAAGGGCGAGTCGATGTTTAACACACCTCCTGTATTCGCAGTATTTGCCGCACAACAGACTCTCCACTGGCTCAGGGACCTGGGTGGAGTAAAGGCAATACAGAAAAAGAATATTGAAAAGGCTGCGCTGCTATATGATGAAATTGACAGGAACAAACTGTTTGTTCCGACAATCAATGATCCTGAAGACCGCTCCCTCATGAATATCTGTTTTGTGATGGCTCCTGAATACAAGGAACTTGAGAAGCCTTTCTCTGAGTTTGCGAAATCAAGAGGCATCCTTGGCATCGAAGGACACAGGTCAGTGGGAGGCTTCAGGGCTTCAACATACAACGCTCTTCCTAAGGAAAGTGTTCAGTTCCTTGTAGATACAATGAGGGATTTCGAGAAGAACAATTAAATTCATAACTCTTACATCTGTCATGAAGATACTTGTAGCAACTGAAAAACCATTTGCTCCGGTTGCCATACGCCAGATTCGCGAGGTCATCGAAGCCGCAGGATTCAGTATAGAATTACTGGAAAACTACAGGAAACAGGAAGAGCTTGCCGGTGCAGTTTCCGATGCCGATGCATTGATTGTCAGAAGCGACATGGTGACATCAGCGGTCCTTGATGCCGCAAAACAACTTAAAATTGTAGTCAGGGCTGGTGCCGGCTATGATAACCTCGACCTTAAGGCATGTTCCGAACATAACGTAATAGCTATGAATACTCCCGGCCAGAATTCAAATGCTGTCGCCGAACTTGTATTCGAACTTGTCCTTTTTCAGATACGCGGTGGATTCACCGGCAAAACAGGTACTGAACTGAGAGGCAAAACGATCGGATTGCACGCTTTCGGAAATGTAGGGAAATATGTGGCCGACATTGCAAAAGGCTTTGGTATGGATATTTATGCGTATGATCCGTTTGTAAGCGAAAGAGTTATGAAGAACAACAATGCAAAGCAATGCATGAATGTTGAGGAACTCTATAGGAAATGCCAGTATGTCTCAATTCATATGCCTCTTAACGAAAGGACTGTTAAATCCGTAGGCTATGATCTTCTGAGGCAGATGCCCCCAAATGCCTGCCTGATCAATACAGCCAGAAAGGAAGTAATTGACGAGGAAGGACTCCTCAAGGCCTTTGAAGAAAGATCAGATATCAGCTATCTTGCAGATGTAGCCCCCGATTGCAAAGCCATTTTTGCCGAGAAATATAAGGGCCGGTATATTTTCACTGAAAAGAAAATGGGTGCACAGACTGAGGAGTCAAATATAAATGCAGGTGTTGCAGCCGCCCGCCAGATCGTTGATTATTTCAAAACAGGAAATCAGAAGTACCGACTAAATAAATAGCTGAAAAATATGGCTGTTGTTAAACCATTCAGGGGACTGAGACCCCCTCAGTCAATAGCAAAAGACCTTGCATGTCTGCCCTACGATGTCATGAACACCGAAGAAGCCATTAAAATGGCCCGGGGAAAAGAATGCTCACTTTTGCATATTACAAGATCGGAGATCGACCTTCCGCCAGGCACCGATGCCCATTCGGAAGAAGTATATGGAAAATCGGTCGAGAATTTTGCTCTCTGGCAGAAACGAGGCTGGCTTGTGCAGGATGAAGAACCATGTTTTTACATATATGCCCAGACAATGGAGGGCAGAACTCAATACGGAATAGTCGGATGCGCTTCCGTCGATGATTATCTTAACGGAATTATTAAGAAGCACGAGCTTACAAGACCCGATAAGGAACAGGACCGTATGATACACGTGAGGGTTAACAATGCAAACATTGAACCTGTTTTCTTTGCTTATCCTGCAGTAAAACAGATAGATAAAATTGTAAGCTCAATTACTGAGAATGAAAAGCCTGAATACGATTTTGTCTCGGAAGACAGGATCGGACATACATTCTGGGTGATAAAAGATGCTGAAACAAACATTAAGATCGAAAAACTGTTTGAAGAAAAAGTGCCTTACACATATGTGGCCGACGGACACCACAGGACAGCTGCTGCCGCCCTCGTGGGCAAGGAAAAACGTGAGAAAAATCCGCACCACAGGGGTGATGAGGAGTATAACTATTTCATGGCCGTGCATTTCCCGGATAACCAATTGAGGATCATCGATTACAACCGCACGGTGAAAGATCTTAACGGTCTGACCGAAAAAGAATTCCTTGTAAAGCTTGAGGAAGGGTTTGTAATAAAGGAAAAAGGATCAAAAGTCTTTAAGCCTGAAAAACTCCATAACTTCTCGATGTATCTCGACGGTCTTTGGTACAGCCTTACTGCAAAACAAGGGACCTATGATGATCATGACCCGATAGGCGGGCTGGATGTAACAATACTTTCTGAGCAGGTGCTTAAACCAATTCTGGATATTCAGGATCTTCGGCGGTCGAAAAGGATTGATTTTGTAGGCGGGATCAGGGGCCTTAATGAACTTAAGAAGAGGGTCGACAGCGGTGAAATGAAGGTGGCTTTTGCACTTTATCCCGTATCAATGAAGCAGCTAATAACAATTGCTGATTCGGGAAATATAATGCCGCCCAAAACAACATGGTTCGAACCAAAACTCCGTAGCGGACTGGTGATTCATCTGCTGTAGATCAGGTACTCTCGGAATGGAATTAAACCTTTGTGTGACTTTGTGTTTACCTTATTTACCTTTGTGGTAAAAGGTTTTTGTTTTACCACGAAGGACACTAAGGCTGCACAAAGGTTATACAAAGGACACAAATTTATCATTCGGGAGTTGGTAGGGAAAACACGTTAGAATAATGACGGACATCAGGTCAAATATTAAATATCTTCTGAGTCAGATACCGCCACAGGTTAAGCTGGTCGCCGTATCAAAAACAAAACCTGTCGCTGACATCCTTGTAGCTTACAATGCCGGCCAGAAGATCTTTGGGGAGAACAGGGTGCAGGAACTGCTGAAAAAGAAGGATCTCCTTCCTTCTGATATTGAATGGCATCTTATCGGACATCTCCAGACAAACAAGGTTAAACTTATTGTACCCTTTGTCAGCATGATACAGTCTGTTGATTCATTCAGGCTCCTTAAAACAATAAACGACGAAGCCCGGAAAACAGG
>JAAYUS010000036.1 GCA_012517605.1 Bacteroidales bacterium | reverse complement strand
CACATCGAATGTCAGGCTTTTTCTTATAAGTGAATCAAGGAACGGAGTATATCCCTTATATTCTCCATTTTCAAGATCAGTGTTCAACGACCCGATATACTCCCTTGCAAAGCTCTCAAGGATAAGAATTACAACATTCTCCTTTTTGAAGGCCCCTTCCGGCTGATACCTGAAATGAGGATCATATATCTCCCTTAGTTTTTCCTGTTCAAAGAACTCATACCTGACAAGGTTCTTCTTGTCAAATGTTCTTATCATGCTGAAAGGAGTATTCAGGACAATTGCAACATCCCGGGGATTATCCACATATTTTGTTGCATTGCTGATGCTGATTGGTCTTGTCGAATGCTTGTACCCGCCTCTCGCGGCAATAACAACCAGTCCGGCTACCAAAGGGACCATGAGCAGATTGAAAAAATGATACGCGATCTTATGGCGCGGTTCAGGCCTGACAGGTTTAATCCTGTTATAAAGCCAGATCATTATAAAGATGAGAATGAATGTAAAAAGCACTACCGGCCAGTAGTCGATCTGAAACTTAAAAAAGAGCTTTACAAGGTTGTCTTCATTGCCGAATGTCTGAAAAACGTCGGCTGTGGCCCTTTTTAGAACAAAGCGGTAATAAAGATAATCTGCGCTGTTCATGGCAAGCGCCAGTCCG
This sequence comes from Bacteroidales bacterium, assembly GCA_012517605.1. Classification (GTDB taxonomy): domain Bacteria; phylum Bacteroidota; class Bacteroidia; order Bacteroidales; family VadinHA17; genus LD21. Next base: position 11,915 of record JAAYUS010000036.1, on the reverse strand, counting down.
TTCGTTATAAAAAACAGGTATGCAAGGATCTTCTGGTAAATTGTGTTATATCTGAAATCGAAAGGAAGCGCATTAAAAAGGATAAAGACCATGTTAATATATACTGTTGCGGATATGTCGAATAAAAGTCCGCCCCTGAGAATATTCAGAAACTGAATAAAAGTAATGTCAGGAAACATCCTGATATTGAAAATGTAAAATCCTATTCTGGAGAGCGAAAGGACCAACATTACAATAGCGATCCTGTAAATCAGGATGGTAAATATGTTCCGGGTGCAACTGGTCTTGTTCACAAATATCACCTTTTTGTTAGGCGAGGCCGTTGATTCGGAAACCGGATCCATATGGCCTGCGACTGAAAAAGGCCAAAAATACAAAGAGATTGGAAAACTTATTCCCGGGAAGAAGGAATATTTTTATAAAATGAAAGGCTGTATCAATGGTTACATGTCCTTCAAATGAACATTTGATACAGCCTGTGAATTTCAAATAATATAAACTGCAATCAGGAAATAGTACTCAAAATCTATGCAAGTACTAGCATTCCCCACTTCACTTCCGAAATTTCGGAATACCCCAAAGGGTGAAGGAGAGGCTTCTTTCAACTGGCTTGTCCCCTGTTGGGGAAAAGGGGAAGAAGATTGTAGAAAACAGATGCAGAAAACACATACTCCTTTACCTTGAGTCTTCTTTAATATTCATTGACTGGTCCATGTTGATATCATTCATGATCCTGTTCATCTTGTTGCGTGTACTAAGACCTGCAAGGGTTGCAATGAGCAAGAGGGCAGCCAGGACATACATGACGATTTTTGCGGTGCCGGGATTTGCCTTCAAAGCACCCGTCAGACCATGATATAGGAGATACAATGCGTAAAGGTTCACCCCGAGGCTGATTATCATCCCAAAAACAGAGTTGATACCCATAGTGAATCCAAGAAGTGCATTTATCGGCATGACAACCATCACAGCAGCCGTAACTCTCATGTTGGCTTCAAAATCGGCATTCCCTTTACAGATAGAACTGATTATCAGAAGTATGACAGCTCCGATAAACAAGCCGATAAGGGCTCCGACAATTGTCCAGACAAGTGCCATTGCGCCAATACCGGCACCAAAGATCCCTGCAACACCGCCAAGGCCCAGAACACCCCAGAGAAATGCAAGAATGCCAGCAACAGCGCCATAGATAACTGCTTTAATAAGTGGTTCAGCCATCCCTCCCGATAGTTTCATCGTAGGGAAATAAGACTTCGGATTCAAAAGGGTCTCTTTGGACTCCTGAATAAAAGCATTGAAATCGAAGGAAGATGTTTCGCTCATAACGTTAAGGGTTTAAGGTTAAAATTCATACGATCAGAACTAAAAGATTTCTGAATCAATAGTGAATTTAAACAATAAATTTCAACCCTGACTATAAAACTTCGATGATTTTTATACTCTTTATTCAAGATAGGTGTAACCGTACAGACCTGACCTGTAATTTGAAAGAAATTCCTTTCCCTCCTCAAGTGAGATTATGCCTGCCTTTACTGAAGTAGTGACCCATGTTTCAACTGTCCTTACCAGCTTTTTCGAGTTATACTGAACATAATCGAGAACCTCGGCAACCGATTCCCCGTCAATGACCTGGTCAATCTTGTATCCATCCTCATCGACAGATACGTGAACGGCGTTGGTATCACCGAACAGATTATGAAGGTCTCCGAGTATTTCCTGGTAGGCTCCTACAAGAAATACTCCAAGATAATAAGGTTCCTTGCCTTTCAGGGGATGTACCGGCAAATGATAAGGTGAATTACGGGTGGAAATGAAATTATCTATCTTACCGTCAGAATCACAAGTCATATCCTGAATGGTGGCTGATCGCACAGGCTCCTCATTCAGTCTGTGTATCGGCATGATGGGGAAGATCTGATCGATAGCCCAGGCATCAGGAAGAGATTGGAAAAGAGAGAAATTACAGAAATATTTGTCGGAAAGGATCCTTGATATCTGCCTTAATTCCTCCGGAACATGTTTTGTCACATTTGCCAGCTGGTAAACCCTGCGGGCAATTGACCAGAAAAGCCTTTCAATCTGAGCCCTTGTCTTCAGATCAATAAGTCCAAGGCTGAACCTGTCAAGTGCTTCTTCCCTTATCTGTTGAGCATCATGCCATGTTTCAAGCATCCTTGGCTGATTTAAATTATCCCAAAGCACAAAGAGTTCTTTCACAAGCTCATGGTCATTCTCATTAAGTATTTCTTCCTCATCCCATGATGGAAGGGTTGTGGTCTCGAGTACCTCAAAAATAAGCACTGAATGATGGGCTGCGAGCGATCTTCCCGATTCAGTGATGATATTCGGATGGGGAATGTTGTTTTTATTTGCAGCATCAACAAATGTGCTGATAGAGTCATTTACATACTCCTGGATGGTATAATTCATGCTGCTCTCGCTGTTGGATGAACCTGTACCGTCATAATCCACGCCAAGCCCTCCTCCTATATCTACGAATTCAACATCAAATCCGATTTTCCGAAGCTGGACGTAGAACTGAGAGGCCTCGCGGAGCGCTACTTTGATACGGCGGATTTTAGTTACCTGGCTGCCAATATGAAAATGTATAAGTTTTAGGCAATCAGCCATTTTGTTCCTTTCAATGAAATCAATGGCTTCGAGGAGTTCACTCGATGTCAGTCCGAATTTACTTATATCCCCGCCTGATTCCTCCCATTTACCGCTTCCCACACTTGCAAGTTTGATCCTTATTCCAAGGTTAGGCTTGACCTTCAGCCTTTTGGCTATCGATGTGATAAGCTTTAGCTCATTTAATTTCTCAACGACAAGAAAGATCCTTTTGCCCATTTTCTGGGCAAGGAGGGCTAATTCAATATAATCTTCATCCTTATAACCGTTACAGATTATGAGTGACTCAGGATCGGTATTTATTGCTATAACTGCGTGAAGTTCCGGTTTGGAACCGGCTTCAAGGCCGATATTGAATTTTTTGCCGTGACTTACAATTTCCTCCACCACAGGCCGCATCTGGTTTACCTTTATCGGATAGATAATGAAATTCTGGGCATTATAATTATACTCTTCAGAAGCAGATTTGAAACATTTTGATATTGTAATGATCCTGTCGTCAAGGATATCGGGGAAACGTACAAGCACCGGCGTTGATACATCGGAAAGCATAAGCTCATCAAGCAATTCTTTAAGATCTACGGCCACACCGTTTTTAGTTGGTCTGACCTCAACATTTCCCTTATGGTTTATCGAAAAATAATTGACACCCCATCCGTTTATGTTGTAAAGCTCAGCAGAGTCTTCTATTCTCCATTTTCTCATCTCAGATCATTTTTCCTGTTGCAGTTGAAATTTTTTGCAATGTTATTAAATTAACAGCAATAAGCGAAATATTTGTAGGATAAGTCTGATGGTCTGATGGTCTGATGGTCTTATGGTCTTATGGTCTTATGGTCTTATGGTCTTATGGTCTTATGGTCTTATGGTCTTATGGTCTTATGGTCTTATGGTCTTATGGTCTTATGGTCTTATGGTCTTATGGTCACAAGACACCAGCAGACCAGTAGACCAGCGGACCAGCAGACCAGCAGACCGAAAGACTTATATTTTTAGTTTGATATCACTATTGTCTTGAGGAGTGTCTTATCTGTCACTTTGTAAACCGGATACGGGTTGTAACCCGTTCCCCACTGGGGCACAAGGTAACGGTCGAAGAAGTTCCATGTCAAAAGGCCGTCGTTCGATTCAGGTTCCAGGAGATAAGCAGCCAGATTTGCAAGTTTCTGCGATGTCCTCACCACGACAGTCCCCGCCGGGAAATTCATTGTTCCTTTGACATATTTCCCTTTTACCGTATTGTTATAATGCCCCTGGTTAAGCCTTGGGGAGCCTTTAAGTTCACTTATTTCAAACCTTTCAACTTCAATTTTTGAGTCGATCGCCAGATTTTCTATCTGAATTCCCTGGATCTTCAATAAACTTATAATTTCGGGATCGTGGGTTGTTATCAGGTAGGCAAAAGGAAATTTTACACTTTTTGTAGGCTGGTAATCAATGAAATAAGGAACAGTAACATTAACCTGCCTGTTGGTCTTCTGCAACCTTCTTCTTCCATTGGCATCAGTAACAGCTTCAGCCTCATAAGTTTGTATCGTGACTTTTTCTGGCAGCGGTTTGGCAACATACTCAATGGCAAAAGAGTCAGCAGCTGAAATGTCCGCTCCCCTGTTGATAGTCTTCATGTCGACATCTTTTAGCATTGATTTTATTTCATTGCTATTAGATGAAACATATTCAGCCAGAGACCGTATAAGAAAATAACACCCTTTCACTCTCGATTCATAATCGGCATAAACGTAGTTCTCGTTAAGGATGGCCAGCCTGTTCCTTAATCCGTAATAATTTGTCATATAACGCGGATCAGCAGCATCATAAAACCAACCCTCTTCCGGTTTGAGAAGGTTGTTGAATTCGCCGTAATAGCAATTCTGGACATTATATTTCTTAAGAAGCGAAGATGATATCTGCGGAACCATTTTATCGCGCATGTACCTGATCAGAGAATTGTCGCCGTTTGGATTGACCATCCATGTAAATGTAACAGGTTCAACATGGTAAGAACCGTCTGTCGTATGGCAATCCATAAAGACTGCCGGATCCCATTTATTGAACACATTTTTTATTACACCCCGTACCTCGGGTGATTCTGCTTTCATTCCATCTCTGTTGAGATCGAGGAACTGTCCGTTATGTCTGACTCCAACACCATTTACCGGACCGTTCTGGTAAGTCCGGTTTTCCGGTGAAATTTTTTCATTTCCGTCAGGATTGAAATTAGGGCATAAAAGAAAAACAACCTTTTTGAGGATCTCCGGCTTCCTTTCTGACAGAATGTCCCTTGCAAACATCAGGAGGGCTTCCTTGCCTTCAACTTCACCTGCATGAATATTCGCCTGAATATATATTACTATCCTGCTGTCGTTAAGGAGTTGGGACGGAGATTTGGGCAAAGGATCTCCGATTATCAGAAGAGGAACTTCCCTGCCCTCAACTGAACGCGCTATTGATTCTACCCTGATATTTTTTGAAGATTTTTTTAACTGCTCTATGAATGTCATTACATCACTGTAATTCGAAGTGGACCTAAATCCCGACTTTTCTGCAACTGTCAGTAATTCAGTTTGTCCATTTAGTTGAAACAGGATAAGAAAAGTCAAAACAACCGTGTAAAGCGATTTTTTCATTATTTAATAATTTAAAAGACCGACAATAATAGCTTATTTGAAATAAAATATGTAAACTTGCAGCCTTAAATTTTAAATCATATTACAATGAACAAAGGAACAGTTAAATTTTTCAATGTATCAAAAGGATTCGGATTCATTAAAGACGCAGACTCAGATAATGAATATTTCGTACACGCTACAGGTCTGATCGATAAGATTAAGGAGAATGATCAGGTTACTTTTGAACTTGCAGAAGGTAAAAAAGGAATCAATGCCGTGAATGTTAAACTAGCATAGTTTCAGCACAACAGAGATCATACAGAAGGAGGCCGCATATGCGACCTCCTTTTTTATTTGCTCTTTTCGGTTTTCTTTGCCTTTTTGGCAGCCCTCTTTTCTTTCAGGGATTTTGTCGGCTGCTTCTTAACCTTAGTCTGTTCTTTTGCTTTTTCGTGTGACATGACTTGAAGTTTTAAGATTAAACATTGAATCCAAATATAAGGAAAATTGGTTAAATACGGATAAGTATTGTTGCCGGTTGCTGGTTGCTGGGTGCCGGGTGCTGGTTGCCGGGGGCTGGTTGCCAGGTACCGGATGCCGGGTGCCGGTCAGAGCATGGAAGCGGCATTTTTGTCAAGATACCAGATCAGGTTACCCTCAACGGGATTAATATAAGAAGCCGGAAGCCTTGTTTCGGATTCACCACCCTTTAAAATCTTCTTCACCATTACGGCTTTATTTATCCCCGAAGCAAGGAAGAAAACGTTTTCAGCATTATTCAGTACCGGTCCTGTCAGAGTAATACGCTTCCGGCCGGTAACAGGATGCACGGCCACATCACAAATTCTGCCTGACCTGAAGAGTTTTTCATTCCCCGGAAATATTGAAGCGGTATGTCCGTCTTCACCCAGGCCAAGCAGAATCAGATTAAATGAAGGCAATCCTCTTTTTTGACTGGTATTATCTGAAACCACTTCTGAATATCTTTCTGCTTCAATCACAGGATCATTTTCTCCTCTTATCCTGAATATCTGCTTCTGATCAATACCTGTTTTAGCAAGAAACAAATCACTCGCTTTTCTGAAGTTGCTTTCTTCATCACCCGGAGGTACGCATCTTTCGTCGACCCAGAAAAACCTTGCATTTCCCCAGAGGCTTTTATCATTGTACTTTTTCCCCAGGACCGAAAATAGCAGGTCGGGTGTTTTTCCCCCTGAAAGCGCTATTGTAAAAAAAGAATCCTTACCGGCATGATTGTTAATCAATTCACAGATATCATCTGCAAGCGATTGCGCAAGCAAATCATGTGTAGGGAATATCCTTATGTCACTTATCATACTAAAAGAATTATGTTCTTATTAAATTTCCGGCGTGCGGCGTGCGGCGTGCGGCGTGCGGCGTGCGGCGTGCGGCAAGTGACATCTGCCCTGAGCCCTGTGCCCTGTGCCTTTATAGTTCGCAATAGAGTTCCTCATCCGCCATATTCTTGCATGGATATCTCCATGTAAGATTCTCACCTTCTATCAGGCTGTTCGATGGTTCAGGCCCCCAGGTCCCTGCCGGATAACCATACACCTTTATTGACGGATTGTTCTTCCATGCATTCTGGATAGGCTCAATAAATTTCCAGGCAGTCTCAACTTCATCGTCACGTGAAAAAAGCGTTGAATCACCAAGCATAACGTCATAAAGAAGACGTTCATAGGCCGATGGCACACGTATGTCAGCCAGATCCTTATAGTGAAAGTCCATATTTACATTCTTCACCTTGAATCCCGAGCCGGGTTCCTTCATATCAAACTTAAGAAGTATCCCCTCGTCAGGCTGAATCCTTATTATCAGCTGATTCCCCCACGAGTGTCCGATAACCCGCTGAAACAGATGATGGGGCGTCTGCTTGAAGTGAATGACTATTTCCGTTACCCGGGTAGGCAGACGTTTCCCGGTTCTGATATAAAAAGGGACACCTCCCCAGCGCCAGTTATTAATGAAAAACTTCATTGCCACATAGGTCTCGGTGCGAGAATGCACATCAACGCCTTTCTCATACCTGTATCCGGGGACACATTCACCCCTGATCCTGGATGCTGTATATTGTCCCCTTATAACCTGCTTTTCAACATCTTCCTCCCTGATCGGCTGAAGAGACTGGAAAACCTTAAGCACCTCATTCCTGATTGCATTCGCATCGAGCGACGATGGTGGCTCCATGGCCGTCAGGCCTACCATCTGAAGAAGATGATTCTGTACCATATCCCTGAGTGCACCGGCGGAATCATAATATCCTCCCCTGTCCTCGACACCCAGGCTTTCTGCTGAAGTAATTTCGATCCTGTGCACGTAATTCCTGTTCCACAATGGTTCGAAAATCCCGTTTGCAAACCTTGTGACAAGAAGATTCTGTACAGTCTCCTTACCAAGATAATGATCGATGCGGTAGATCTGATCTTCACTTACAATCTCATGAAGGGTGTCATTAAGTACACGTGAACTCTCAAGATCGTAACCAAAAGGTTTTTCAATAATGATTCTTTTATAGCCATCCTCCTGACTGACCATCCCTGCTGCCGACATATTCCTGGCAATGGCCTCATAAAGATTCGGAGGCGTTGCCATATAGATTATGACGTTTCCCCCTGTACCGAATCCGGCTTTCAGTCTTTCAACTTCGACTTTAAGATCATGATACGCTGATTCCTGAAGATAATCTACAGGTTGATAATGAATTGAATTTAAAAAGTATGAAATATTTGTGAAATCAGGTGCTTTTTCCTCCGAGAAAGTCCTGATAGCGTTGTCCATCTTTATCCTGAAATCATCGGAAGACATAACCGTCCGACCTGCTCCGAGAATTATGAACCGATCAGGCATCAGGTTCTGACCGTATAGTGAATAAAGTGCAGGAACAAGTTTCCTGGCTGTGAGGTCGCCAGTTGCTCCGAAAATGATGATAATCAGATTATCGGGTTTTTCCATTCTTGCTGCTGTAAATTGATATTCATCCGTGCTAATATATGAAAAAATTGATGCTGTTCACTTTTTATATCCGGATAGGAAACCCGGAACAACACTTAATGCTCAAATCATTATTAAAAAGGTTACACAGAGACCATTGAGATCCACTGAGTTCCACAGAGAAAATTCATTAACTCAGTGTCTCTCTGCGTCTTCTCTGTGCCCTTTGTGTAAGCTCTTAAATATCATTAAAACAGGTATTAAGGTTTTTCACCAGGGGTTCTTCCCCCCTGCTCCCCTAAAGGCGGGTTAAAAAGCCTGCCGTAAAAATCTATTGTTTTTTACTCAGAGCCGCTTTGCGAGCTTTGCGCAGCCTTTGTTCACTTTGCGGTTAAGCAATCTTTTAATAACAATACAAATAATAACATGTTGATAACTTTTTTATCATTTATATATATTTCTTTAATTTTTTTATCATTTCCTGCTACAATATGAAAGTTTATTTCTATATTTGTCACCGAATTTAAAGTTATGCGAGTTTATTGTCATAAGAATATTGGTTTTACATTTTTAGTCGTCAGGTTTACCCGGTTTGACTGAGAATGGCGTTTTCATAGGATTAGGGATGACCGTTCTCTCAGATTAAGAGAACGGTTTTTTTGTAAAAAAAAAGTTGAAAAGCAATTAAGAATGAGTTCAATGAGAACAAATCGGCCTTCAAAGGAAGGATTATACAGACAGGAATTTGAACACGGAAGCTGCGGAATAGGTTTCGTTGCCCATATTAAAGGGAAAAAATCCCATTCCATTATTTCCATGGGTCTCGACATCCTCAGTAACATGACACACAGGGGCGCTGAAGGGGCCGACAGCAAAACAGGTGACGGTGCCGGCGTGATGATCCAGGTCCCCAGGGACTTTTATCTCATCCAGGGTTATGCACTTCCACCGGAGGGACAATTCGGCACAGGGCTCATCTTTCTTCCGAAGAACAACGAAGAAGCAGAAAAATGTACTGACATACTTCTTAATATTATTAAAGAAGAGGGTGTCAGCTTCATCGGTTTCAGGGATGTGCCAAGAGACAACTCCACAATAGGCGAGATTGCCAGATCGACAGAACCGCAAATCCGACAGATCCTCCTGGGCGCAGATATGCAGCAGGATGATCTTGAACGCAAACTATATATAATAAGGAAGAGAACAGAAAAATCCATAAGGGATTCGGAATTAAATCAAAAGAATTTCTTTTACATCCCCAGTCTTTCAACCAAAGTACTCGTTTATAAAGGGATGCTTACCTCAAATCAGCTCAGGGAATATTTTGGCGACCTCAACGATGACAGGCTGCAGAGCGCGATAGCACTAGTCCATTCACGGTTCAGCACAAATACATTCCCCAGCTGGGATCTTGCCCAGCCTTTCAGGGTACTCGGGCATAACGGCGAGATAAACACAATAAGGGGGAACAGATTCTGGATGGAAGCACGCGAATCAATACTGAAATCCGACAAGCTTGGCGACCTTCAGCGGTTATATCCAATCATCGAACCAGAAAAAAGCGACTCTGCTTCTCTCGACAATGTTCTGGAATTCCTGCTCATGAGCGGGAAATCATTGCCATATGCAATGTCGATTCTCATTCCTGAATCCATAAACCAGAAAAACCCCATACCTTCCGAACTACGTGATTTCTACCATTATCACTCTACATTCATGGAACCATGGGATGGTCCAGCCTCCCTGATATTCTCAGACGGCAGATATATTGGCGGAATGCTCGACAGGAACGGCTTGCGGCCTTCACGATACCTGATAACTGCCAATGATCTTATAGTAATGGGATCAGAAACCGGCGTACAGACATTTCCAGCCGGAGATATAAAGGAAAAAGGCAGGCTGAGACCCGGGAAAATGCTCCTTGTTGACACCAAGGAAGGGAAGATAATCCGTGACAGGGAACTGAAGGATAAACTTGCACACGACTATCCCTACGGCAAATGGATAGAACAGAACATGGTGAAACTCGAGGAAATAGAGACGGGACAGGTTATATCACCCGACATGGGGAACCAGTTCCAGACTTATCTTACAGTTTTTAATTACTCAAATGAAGAAACGGAAAAGATAATAAGGGAAATGGCTGCAACCGGGAAGGAGCCTATCAGTTCGATGGGAAACGATGTACCAGTGGCCGTTCTTTCAAGCAAACCATACAGGTTGTTCAATTATTTCAAGCAGATGTTTGCCCAGGTCACTAATCCTCCGATCGACCCCATTCGTGAAGAGCTTGTAATGACTCTTTCAGGATATCTGGGTTCACTTCAGCAAAACCTTCTTGACGAATCGCCTGACCATGTGAAGATGGTTCGATTCAGAAATCCCGTTATTTCCAATACTTATTTCCAGATAGTTAAAAACCTGAAATACAAGGGATTTTCAGCTTCAACACTCCTTATGCATTTTGAGGCATCAAAAGGCGCGCAGGGTTTAAAAAGTGCTGTCGATCAGCTGTGCCTTGATGCAGAAAAAGCAGTCGACGAGGGAAAGAATTATATTATACTCTCCGACCGGGGGATTGACAGGGAGAAAGCCCCTATCCCATCATTGCTGGCCGTATCCGCAGTCCACCATTACCTTATTGAGAAAAGAAAGCGGATGCAGATCGACATTGTCGTCGAATCAGCTGATCCAAGGGAAGTCATGCATTTTGCCCTTCTGTTCGGATATGGCGCCAGCATAATAAATCCATATATGAGTTTTGCCGTCATTGACAAGCTTGTCAAAGACAAAGCGCTTCAGCTCGACTATCAGAAAGCTGAAGAAAACTACGTGAACTCAATAAACAAGGGGATACTTAAGATAATGTCCAAAATGGGCATAAGCACCCTAAGGAGTTACCGTTCTTCCCAGATCTTTGAAGCCGTAGGGATACACAGGGACATAATCGATAGATATTTTACAGGCACAAGTTCCAGGATCGGAGGAATCGGTTTCAACGAGATTGCAGAAGAGGTTCTGAGACCTCATGCAAAGGCTTTTACGGAAATACGTCTGCCGGAAATATTTACTGAAGGACTTTATGCTTTCAGGAAACATGGTGAGAAACATGCATGGAATCCAGAGGCAATTGCTCTCCTGCAATGGAGCACAAGGACGGGAGACAGGGCTAAATTCAAAGAATACTCCAGACTTGCAGACAATGACACAATGTCTCCCCTTTTTATAAGAGGCATGCTGAAAATGAGAAAGAATCCGATCTCAATTGAAGAAGTTGAACCTGCCGGGAAAATAATGAGAAGGTTCGTCACAGGGGCAATGTCGTTCGGATCAATCAGTCGCGAGGCTCACGAAACGCTGGCCATTGCCATGAACAGGATCGGAGGAAGAAGCAACACCGGCGAAGGAGGTGAAGACCCTGAAAGGTTCAAACCACTTCCAAACGGCGACTCTGTCCGAAGCGCTATAAAGCAGGTTGCCAGCGGCCGCTTTGGTGTTACAACTGAATACCTTGTAAATGCCGATGAAATACAGATTAAAATAGCACAGGGGGCTAAGCCAGGGGAAGGAGGCCAGCTGCCCGGACACAAAATAGACAAGATAATTGCCAGAACGCGGTATTCGATCCCGGGCATTACACTGATATCACCTCCACCCCACCACGATATCTATTCAATTGAAGACCTGGCACAGCTAATTTTCGATCTGAAAAATGTAAAT
>JAAYUS010000212.1 GCA_012517605.1 Bacteroidales bacterium | reverse complement strand
TTGTTGACCCACCTGGGCTCGAACCAGGACTCTGCGGAACCAAAATCCGACGTGTTGCCAATTACACCATGGGTCAGTTCATGCTGCAAAATTAGAAAAATTTTGAATAGGAAATCCCCTTCTCAGATTGTATTGAAAACCAAGGTCTCATCAGGCATCCTTTCCAGGCTTTCTGTCTCAATGACAACAAACGGACACTCAACCATCGATTTCAGAATAAAGCCCAGCTCACACATATCATCATCACCCTTATCATAGTACCAGATTATCCTGACATTGCTCGTCAGGTTTTCAATGGAGGCAATCTTCTTGATGATATTGTAAATCCACTTCGTGGAACTTGTGTTTATATATTCAAAACCAAGCTCAACGGTCGTCTTGTTGCCGTTTATGCGGGTGTAATCTGAGATCCAGTCATAAACAGGGCGATAAAATTCCCCCGGATTTTCGGGTATCGACCTTCCGATAATAAATATCCTCCCAGGTTCAAGAATAATCCTGGGCGTTCTTTTGGTCGGCTCCGCCGTATATCTGCTCTGGTCTTCCATCAGATAATTAACGCAGGCAGCCGTATTTTATTCTGTGGAGATATGAAGAATGTCAAAGATGAAAGAGATTCAGCGTGTCCTGTTGTTGCGGCTGAATAGCGTCGGCCCGGGCTCTTCCCATAACGTAGGATGCTCATCCTCAAACCGTTTAAGGATGGCCTTCATAATCGTTTCCCTGAGAAATTCGGATTTGTTTTTTACACGGTAACGGCTGCAGTAAATACCGAGTGCCCTGGCTTCACTGTTGTTGAGCATCAGTGAGAGCCTGTTTTCCCTTTTCTGAGGTTTCTCTTTTCTTACCGTCCTTTTCAAATCAAGGTCACATGAAAACGACAGCTAAATTAAGCATTCACGCAATCGCTGGTTTTCAGGAACAGCGGAGTTTTTAACACAAATAAAGAAGCCAGTCAGTAATTGACTGGCTTTATGATTGTTAATATATTAACAACTTTTGAAAACCCTCTTTTTGAGAAGAGTGTTCTTTTTCAAAATCGTAATTAACCACGAAGCGCGCAAAGCGGGCGCAAAGTAAGCAAAGGTGGCTTAAAGGTTAATCAGGCTTTGTTGGCGCTTCCGAGTACGTTTACAACCTTGTGCTTGTAAAGTTCCTTAAGTTTCTCACGTGCCGGACCCAGATAGTTGCGGGGATCAAATTCACCGGGCTTCTCAACGAATACCTTGCGGATGGCAGCTGTCATGGCCAGACGGCCGTCGCTGTCGATATTGATCTTGCAAACAGCTGATGCGGCAGCCCTGCGAAGCTGATCTTCAGATACTCCCGCTGTATTTTCCATCTTGCCGCCATATTTGTTGATCTCGGCAACTATATCCTGCGGCACTGATGATGCACCATGAAGCACTATAGGGAACCCTGGTATCCTTTTTTCACATTCTTCGAGAATATCGAATCTTAAGGGAGGAGGAAGTTCGCCGGGTTTTACCTTGAACTTGAATGCCCCGTGCGATGTGCCTATTGAAATTGCCAGTGAATCAACTCCGGTCTTCCTGACAAAATCCTCAACCTCTTCAGGCCTTGTGTATGATGAATGTTCTGCCGAGACCTCATCTTCAATACCTGCCAGAACACCCAGTTCTCCCTCAACGGTTACATCATACTGGTGAGCAAATTCAACAACCTGTTTTGTGAGCCTTACGTTTTCTTCATAGGGGAAATGTGAACCGTCGATCATCACGGATGAAAATCCGGTCTCAATGCACGATTTGCATGTCTCAAATGAATCACCATGGTCGAGATGAAGGACTATCGGAATAGCATACCCGAGCTCCTTTGCATATTCAACGGCTCCTTTTGCCAGATACTGGAGGAGAGTCTGGTTTGCATATTTACGAGCACCTTTTGATACCTGGAGAATCACAGGAGATTTTGTTTCAACACAGGCACTGATAATGGCCTGCAACTGTTCAAGATTATTGAAATTGAAGGCAGGAATAGCATAACCGCCCTTTACTGCCGCTTTGAACAACTCTCTTGAATTTACCAATCCTATTTCTTTATAATGAAGCATAACTTATTGATTTTAATACAGGCCGTGAAGTTAGTTATTTTAACCATTGGCCACAAAATTATCTTCAAAAAATACCTGAAGTCAATATTTCATTGTCACATAATGTTCAGTTTTAACGTAATTTCTTATCTTCGTAACCTTATTTTCAAAGCTGTACAATGAAAGGACAATACAGTGGAAGCAGAATTTTCTGAGCGAAAATTTAAATATGTCTGCCATGGGGATAGTCTTCATTAACAATGAAAAGTAAAATGAAAAAACTTGTATATTTAATACTTGTCTGTCTGTCAGCAGCCTGGTTGCCCGGTTATGGCCAGGGAAAGATCTGGTCGCTTGAAGATTGCATCAAATATGCAGTCGACCATAACATCCAGATCAAGCAGCAGACTTTGCAGACCAGGATGCAGAAAAACGCCCTCGAACAATCGAAGCTGAACCTTCTTCCAGTTATTAATGGTCAGGCATCACACGATTATTCTTTTGGCCGTGCCCTCGACCAGAACACTTACACGTTCTATAACCAGACGGTGCAATCTGATTATTTCTACCTGGGAGGAAGGACAACCGTTTTTAACGGACTGCAGAATCTCAATACGATTCAGAGAAACAAATATGAACTTCTTGCCGGGGAACAGGATCTGCAGAGGATCATGGATAATGTCTCCCTTAACGTGGCGCTTGCATATCTTCAGATACTTCTTAACAAGGAACTTGTTACTGCAAACGAAAACCAGCTTAACATAACCCTTCAGCAGATTGAAAAAACAAGAAAACTTGTTGATGCAGGGAGCGCTGCACGGGGCAACCTTCTGCAGATCGAAGCACAGGCAGCCCAGGAAGAGGTAAGCCTTGTAAATATGAGAAACCAGCTTGAGATATCATATCTTAACCTTACTCAGCTTCTGGAACTTGAAACACCTGCTGGATTTGAAATTGTAGTGCCCGATATTTATGTTGACCAGAATTCAATAGTTTCCGGCAACATTGATGAGATATTTAATCTTGCAACCCAGACCCGTCCTGAAATCAAAAGTTCAGAGCTGAAGCTTGCCGCAAGCGAATATGACCTTAAGATCGCGAAAGGAGCAAGAAGCCCGAGCTTTTCATTAAGCCACACTTTCGGAACAAGATATTCATACATAAAGGATCTGCCGATGCAGTCGTTTGAGGATCAGCTCAAGAACAACAAGAACTTTGGCCTTGGTATTTCAATGAACCTTCCCATTCTCAATGGCTGGCAGGTGAACAGGAACATATCAAATTCGAAACTGGCAGTCGAGAACAGCCAGTATTCACTTGAAGGAACAAAAAAGCAGCTTTACAAAGATATCCAGCAGGCATACACAGATGCCGTTGCTGCGCTGAAAAAATACAACGCCAGCCAAAAAGCTGTCAGTTCGTCGGAAGAATCGTTCAGATACACCGAGCAGAAATTCAATGTCGGCATGATAACCCCTGTCGATTACAATGCTGCAAAAACCCAGCTCCTGAACGCCCAGTCGGATATGGCACAGGCAAAATATGAATTTATTTTTAAGATTAAGGTTCTCGATTTTTATAAAGGATTACCTCTTAACCTGAATACAATAACATCAAACTAAGAAACAGAATCATGAAAAATACCAGGTTGCTTAAAATACTTGTTCCTGCAGTTATTGTTCTTATTGCATTTGCAATAATAGGCCAGAAAGCCGGTTGGTTCGGAAAGGCGGCTGCTGTGAAGGTTGCTGTTGAAAATGCTGAAAAAAGGACTATTACTGAAACCATAACCGCCAACGGCAAGATACAGCCCGAGAAGGAGGTAAAGATAACTCCGGACGTATCGGGCGAGATTGTTGAGCTTACAGTGAAGGAGGGAGATCATGTTGAAAAGGGGCAGCTTCTTATAAGGATCAAACCCGATGTTTATATATCGCAGAAAGACCGTTCAATGGCTGCAATAAGTTCTGCACGTGCAAGGCTTGCCCAGGCGGAAGCACAGTTCATTCAGGCCGAGCTTTCGTTCAACAGGACCAAACAGCTTTACAGCGAAGAAACTATTTCAAAGTCGGAATATGAACAGGCCGAAGCATCATATTCTGTTGCAAAAGCTGAGGTTGATGCAGCAAAATTTTCAGTTGTAAGCGCTGAAGCTTCCCTCAAGGAGGCAAATGAGAACCTTGTGAAGACATCAATCTATGCACCGATGACAGGCACAGTCTCGATGCTTCTTGTAGAGCTTGGGGAAAGAGTGGCCGGGACCGGGATGATGGCCGGTACTGAAATGCTCCGCGTTGCCGACCTTTCCAGGATGGAGGCACAGGTCGAGGTGAACGAGAACGATATTCCCCGCGTCAAGCTTGGAGACACAGCAACAATTGAAGTAGATGCATATGTAGATTACAAATTCAGGGGAGTTGTCACTGAAATAGCAAATTCAGCAAAAACAACTGGTGTTTCGGCAGACCAGGTAACAAATTTTGACGTGAAGATACTTGTGCTTCCGGAATCATACAAAGATCTCACGGATAAGGGTACAGTACATCCTCTCCGTCCCGGCATGTCGGCTACTGTCGAGATCAGGACCGAAACAAAGTCGGGAGTTGTAACTGTTCCCATACAATCTGTTACAACCAGGACAGATACGACTAAAATTGTCAAAACTGTATCGAATGAAGATATCCGG
>JAAYUS010000211.1 GCA_012517605.1 Bacteroidales bacterium | reverse complement strand
TTCCTTACAGCTTTCATCAGGTAGGTTGCCTGAATAGTATTTATCCCGGCAGAAAAGTTAAGCTGGCACTGGTCTATGCACATACCGCATGATGAACAGGAATGAACTTCCACCTCCGAGAATGTTCCTGCCCTGTCGCCTGTTTTTATGCCTGAATTCCTCATGAAGATTAGGAAAAGCTCAGTGGGGATATGCATATATCTTGTAAGAGGCAGCAGAACGAAGAAAGTGCCAAGTGAAAGTGAATAGAGCCACCAGAAAGGGTATGCAGCCTCTTTCGCAGGAAGGAATGAAGCAAGAACCGATCCGAGGCTTCCCGTAAGGAAGCTCCCCGTTCCATAGGCTCCGCTTGTGAGGCTTTCGGCTATAAGCCGGCTCGGGAAAATAAGCCAGAGGGCAGTAAGCGCCACCCTGTCAAGCATCCTGAGGCGTGTGGTTTTCTTCATCCCGACAACCCTTGATGAAAACCGCTTTATGATCGCAAGCACAAGTCCCGACAGTATGAACGCCAGAATAAGATCCATCAGAAAGGCATATGCCGATTCAAAAAGAGTCCTGCCATGATCAGGATTAAAGAACCTGAAGAAAATTGCACGCGAGGGAGGGTTAAGATGGCTTTCCCCGAAAATATCTGCCTCGATAGTACCGAAAAGAATAAGGAGGAACCAGCCGAAAGCAAGGCTCATATGCATATATCCAAGTCTTGGGTTCTTCTTAAGGATCTTCCTGTGGATAAGGCTTTCAAGGAATATCTCCTTCAGGCTCTGACCAAAGGCCTTTCCGAAAAATCCCCGCTGAAGCCTTAGTTTGTCAGGCCGCGAAAGCTGCCTGAACCAGATAACGCTACGTGCTACCACAAACAGCAGGATGAAATATAGTCCTATGTCGAACGGCAATACAAAAGGATCAAACTGCATGGGCGCTGTATTTTTGAAATGCCTGTTTTGCAAGAAATACCACGTTACGCGTATTTACACCCCGCGGACATACAAGAATGCATTTACCGCAAAGCATGCATTTTTTTATTTTATTCCTGACTTCATTATTTTCTCCCCTTTTAAGGAGAATATGCATTTCCCTCAGACTGAAATCGGTGAAGTTGCCTGTGGTGCAGGCAGCAGAACAGCATCCGCATTCAATGCACAGCTTCAGGCTTGGTTCCCTCTCAAGGACATATTCAACTATGGATCTGTCGTTCGAATCATAGTTGATGACACGTGCCTTCTGAAGTGAAAAACCAAATTTCTCCATATCATTTGCTGTTTTTCATATAACTGACAATATCGGCGACAGCACTCCGTGCATGGGATATCGTTTCGGTTATGTTCATTGGTGCGGTGCATGTCCCGGCATAGAATATGCCTTTCACGTTGCTTTTATTGCTTCCGAAATGATGGTCGGCCGGCGCAAAAAACCTGTTTTCACCTGTAAGCAGGTTACCCGATTCGGCCAGCCGGGCCCCTGCCTGCGACATTTCCATTCCTGCCATAAGAACAAGCATGTCGAGTTCCATTTTCAGAGGCCTTCCTGCAAGGGTATCTTCGGCCTTGATCACCAGTCTGTTATTAATGTTTGTGCTTACCTCGGATATTTTTCCCCTTATAAATCCTATTCCATATTTCTCCTGTGCCTCCCTGTAAAGCTCTTCATATAAGGCGCCGCCCATTCTCATATCCATATAGAAACAGAATACTTTGCTGTCGCCCAGGGTTTCCCTGAGCTCTATTGCCTGCTTCACGGCAGTGACACAACATAGTTTTGAACAGTACAGGTTACCTGCTTTTTCATCTCTCGATCCCACACAGTGAAGCAATCCTATCCTTTCCGGCTTTTCACCATTTTTCAGCCTGACGTTTTTTTTGTTGAACATCATCTCGAGATCTGCGGAAGTAATGACGTTTTCGTAGATGCCATAGCCGTATTCTTCCTTCCGTTCGCTCCTGAAAAGGTCGAATCCTGTTGTAAGCAGCATTGCATCACAATGAATCGAATTGCCATTTCCTGTACTGACAATGAATTCACGTCCTTTTTTATGAAAAGATTCGACTTTTGTCCCGGTTATAACCTTTACCTTCTCGACACGCTTTTTCAGATAAGACATAACCTCGCTGCTTCGGCGCCTGTCGGGGAAAAGGTGATGCCATTCCCTCACATGGCCGCCAAGCTCCTGTTCCTTTTCGATGAGAGTCACTGAAAATCCTTCATCAGCCAGCTGGCCGGCAGCTTCCATGCCTGCCGTTCCTCCCCCGACTACAATAACACTTCCTGTCATGTCAGGCATTTATAAGATTTTGAGGAATTGGCATTTGTCTTCCGTCCTTTGTACGGTATTTATCCTCGCTGTTTATTTCTATTCCCATTTTCCTGAGAAGAGGTTCCGACTGGACCATATGGTACTGAAGCCCGAGATCCCACGGATTATATCCAAGGACAAGACCAGCAAGCTCCTCATATGTCAGCACCGGTATTGACTGTCCGTTTGAGCCAAAGGTCATGCCTTCCATTTCCTTTGCAGTATACTGCCATTTGTCCATGAACATGTTGCAGCCGGGGCAATTAGTAAGCACCAGGTCGGGTTCATATGGTCTCATCGACTCGAACTTTTTGACTGTATTTGAAAGAGAATAGCCCCTGTTAGCCTGAACAAGATACTGCCGGAAACCGAATCCGCAGCAATGACGTCTTTCGGGATAATCGACAACCTCTCCTCCCCATGCTTCGGCCATGCCGCTTAACACGCGCGGGAACTCAGCCCCTCCCACCCCATGTTTCGGGAACATCTTTGCATAATGGCACCCGATATGTTCAACAACTTTCAGAGGTTTGCCAGTCTGTTTGTTTATAAGAGGATATTTGATTTTTGCAGCTATCTCATTCCTGAATTTATATATAATGTCACTTGTATGTGCCATATTTTCAGGGATATCGAACTCCCTGCCGGTAGCTTTGAAAAGGTATTCGCGAGTCTTTTCAAGCTCTTCGGGAAAATGTTTCCAGGTCTCAAGAATTTCGGTATAAATCCCGAATGAAGTTACACATGATATTGCAATATTCTTATAGCCTGATTCCTTCATCAGGGCAAAATGACGCGCCACTACTGTCTGTGTAGTTGAAAACGGAACTATGTCACCATGATAGCCAATCCCTGTGCAGGTTGTATGAGACGGATTCTCATACACATCTTTTCCCAGATCATTACGCAGAAAATTCAGAAAGAACTGTTCCGACCCGGGATAAAAGCTCTGTCTTATGCATGATCTTACATAAAAGAAATGATCATCAGCGATCTCCTTCTGATAATCAGACCATACCCTTTTTTTACCTTCATTTACCATAGTCGCGCAGTTTCAGGTTGTATGTTTGCCGTTATTGGCTGTATATACTTCTATAAAATACTCGTTATCAATCCCTTCATTATTGATCTGTAATCCCATTTCCGCAGCCTTTTTCTTTGAATGTTCTTCAATCTTTTCAAACATTTCCATCCCTCCGGTCACTTCAAATATCTTTTTAAGCTCTTCCTTTGCGTCCTCAGGAATCTTTCTGAGAGGGCCGGCTCCATATTCATCTATTTTTCCGCCCAGGCGTTCAAAAACCTCATGCGAATTATCAATCACATATTTCCATACCGGTCCCTGCTCGAGGTGCAGTTCAGGATTAACGGCATAAGCGGCAACGCAATAACCGTAATTGAAGATATTCTCACCCACAGTCCGTTTTATCGCAAACTGCTGGCGGCCTTTCTCCGATTCCGTGAAGAAACCGAGCTTCTGTGAAAGAGTGCGGAGCGCCATAATAACAAGCGCAGGAGTGTTTCCCCTTGGGCACCTTGTCTTGCACGACATGCATTCACCGCAATACCAGATAGTCTCGGATTTAAGAAGCTTTTCAATTTCTGTATTGTCGCCCGATTGAACAAGATCCACGATTTTCCGCGGATCATAGTCGTAGAATTCAGCCGCCGGACATATGGCGGTGCATACCCCGCAATTCATGCATGCATTGAGCCCCTCCTCAAACCTTACATCCTGCTTCAGAAGTTCATGATAATTCTCCATCTACACGTGGATTACAATATTTGTTAATTTATTCACACAAAAGTATTTTTTTCAACACACAACTGTAAGAGGGTTAGTACCTATTTTGGGATGAGTATTTATACTTATGAATGCAGTATGCGTACCGGTTAGCCCCCCTGGCCATCTGTGTTGTACTTTACAATAAATTTACCTGGTTTGTATTACTTATTGCGGCATTTGGGCTTGTTTCACCCACCGGTTTGTATTTCACCCCCAAAATTTGTATTTCACCCCCCAAATTGTATCTCACCCCTCAATTTGTATTTCACCCCCCTGCCCCCCTAAAGGGGGGTTAAGTCGTTGATAATGTTGAGAGTCTTTGTTTGAATTTCATTCGGATATTTAAACGCGACAGACACTTCACGATCACAAAATTTTCAAATATCCAAAAAAGGATTAAAAAGTGTTCAAATCTGGTTAAGTAATTATCAAGTA
>JAAYUS010000210.1 GCA_012517605.1 Bacteroidales bacterium | reverse complement strand
TGTTTTCCGGTGGACTGAAGTAAACGGACAATGCTCATCAAGTGCAAATGTTACAATTGGCTTTTATGAGCAGATTGCCGCCAATGCCGGGAACGGCGGCGATGAATGTGATTTGAATTTCAGCCTGAATGCAATACCGGGTACAGGTACCGGAACATGGTCACTCGTTGATGGCCCCGGAACTGCTGCATTCAGCCCTGATCCACATCAGTATAATGCTACAGTTACAGTGTCGGTTCCCGGAGCTTACGATTTTGAATGGAGGGAGGTAAGCAACAGTTGCTCTTCAAGCGATATTATAAGGGTCAATTTCCACCCTGCACCTTATGTTTCAGCCGGGACCGATGAATCAATATGCAGAGGGAACTCGGTAAGGCTTCAGGCACAGGGAAACGGAACATTCTCGTGGAGCCCGTCAGCAAGCCTTAGCAACCCGGCAGTTGCCGATCCTTTGGCTGCACCTTCGGCCACCACGGTTTATACAGTGACACTTACCGACCAATGGGGTTGCAGAAATACCGACCAGGTCACTGTTACAGTAAATGAAAAGCCGGTTGCGGATGCTGGTCCTGATCAGATCCTTGATTTTGTTTTCGAGACAATTCTTGATGCTGCCGAAATTCAAACCGGTCAGAGAGGTGAATGGAAAATTATAGGAGGTTCAGGTACATTTTCTGATAAAAACGACAATAACTCCAGCGTATCTGATCTTTCCGTTGGTGAAAACAAACTTGTATGGATTGTTACCAATGGTGTTTGTGCTGCATCATCCGATACAGTGTTGATCAGAGTCAGGGAATTGCTGATACCTTCCCTTATTACTCCCAACCTTGACGGTAAGAACGACTATTTTTTAATAATGGGAATAGAATCGCTGGGGACTACTGGTCTTGACATCTTTAACAGATGGGGATCAAATGTCTATTATTCCGGAAATTATAAAAATGACTGGGATGGGAGGGATATGGAAGGAAGACCTCTTCCTGAAGATACTTATTTTTATGTGCTCAAACCGGAAAAAACAGTTCCGGTCAAAGGATTTGTTGTAATAAAAAGATAAAATGAAAAAGACACTCAAATTGTTGTTTTTTCTGGCACTGCCTATGACTCTTTCCGGGCAGCTTACTCCTTACTCAAACCAATACATGCTTAACCCGCAGGCAATAAACCCTGCTTTTGCAGGAAACAGGGGCATCCTGAACCTGACGGCATTTTACAGAAAGCAGTGGGTTGGAGTAAAAGGCTCGCCTGAAACTATTTCGCTTGCAGCTGATATCCCATTCAGTAATAATAAAATGGGACTTGGGTTAAACATCATGAACGATAAGCTTGGCGTTACCCGCGAAACACAGTTCAGCTCAAGCTATGCCTACAAAATTGCCATGAAAAAGGGGACTCTTTCATTCGGCCTTTCTGCCGGACTTGTTATGACAAATACTGCATGGTCTGACCTGGTTGTGATTGATCCGGGTGACGAATTTTTACTTGTCGATTCAAAGGTTTTTTTAGTGCCGACTTTTAGTTTCGGAACATGGTATGCCGGAGAGAAATACTTTGCAGGATTCTCCATTCCACGGCTGGTAGGCTATAAGTTTGATTTTGAAAAGAATAAATACATTCTGAATAATAATATGAATGATTATTACTATCAGTTGAATACCGGATATCTTATTGAAATTTCATCGGATCTGAAATTCGTTCCCTCAGTCCTTGTCAGCTATTCTCCTAAAGATAAGATCCTTTATGATATAAATGCTCATATAAGAATGATGGACCGTTTCTGGGTAGGAGCTTCATACCGGAACGACAGGGCATTTGCAGCTATGTTCCAGGTTCAGCTGACCAATCAGATAAAATGCGCTTACATCTATGATTTCGACTTTGCCAAATTGCGCACCTTCAGTTCAGGGTCACATGAAATAATGTTCAGATACGAATTCCGTTATAAAGTTGAAGCAATAAGTCCTTTGAATTTCTAAATGCAGATCATGAAAATAATAAAAATAGCAGCCTTTCTGATTTTCTTATCTTTTACGCCATATATCTGTGGCCAGACAGATACTTATTCAGTAAGTGTTGCCGGGTTCAGCTCGAATACAAATGATGAGTTTTCTCCTGTATATTATAAGAACGGATTGGTCTTTTGCTCGAACAGGAACTGGAATCTTTTAAGGAATTACCAGACCGCCGATAACAAGGGCCTGTTGAAAATCAATTATGTAGATACAATTACAAATAAGGTAAAACTTTTCTCGAGGAACCTGAGCACCAGATATAATGACGGCCCGGCATCATTCAGTAAAAATGGCGATACAATTTATTTTTCACGGAACCTGAAAGTCGATGGAGTCGCCGAACAGGAAATAAGTCCAAGGAACAAGCTTGGAATATTTACTGCAACACTTGAGGGCAATGAATGGGTAAAGATACTTGATCTCAGATTCAACAATGAGTATTACAACATTACAACTCCATTTATTTCTCCCGATGGAAAGCGGCTCTTCTTTGCATCGGATAACCCTTCAGGGATAGGAGGCACCGATATATACTACTGTAACTGGAAAGGCGATTACTGGGATGAACCTGTAAATTTGGGCCCAGCCGTTAATACCACCGGGAATGAGTCCTATCCGTTCGTTAACAGTGAGGGTGGATTGTTCTTTGCTTCTGACGGCCATCCAGGCCTTGGAGGGAAGGATATATTTTATACTAAGGAAGTAAATGGTAAATGGCTCCCCCCGGTTCATCTCGACCCGCCGGTAAACTCAAAATATGACGATTTCGGACTTATCGCCGATTCGGTAATGCGCAATGGGTATTTCAGTTCCAAAAGAGGGTCCTCTGTAGATATTTTTAAATTCAGAACCAATATCAACCAGCTTTTCTATTGTGATAAACAACGTGTAAATCAATACTGTTTCAAGTTCACTGATGAAGGTAAAATACAGGTTGACAGCAGATATGTTCAGTTGGTCTGGAATTTCGGCGATGGGGAAACAGCTACAGGCCAGAATGTTGAGCACTGTTATAAGGGACCTGGCAAGTATCCTGTAAGATTGGATGTTACTGATAAAAAAACAGGGGAAGTCTATTTTTCAAAGTTATCGTACAATCTTGAATTAAGGGATATTGAACAGCCTGTCATCACTTCAATATCATCGGCCATGGTTGGGCAACCTGTTAACCTCGATGGCCTTGCATCGCATTTTCCGGGATCTGAGATCCTGAATTACACCTGGTATTTTGGCGACGGAAGCAGGGCAAAGGGAGAGAAGCAAAGTCATGTTTTCCTGGAAAAGGGAGATTATGATGTCAAACTCGGTCTGATGGTAAGAGACACAAAAACGGGAGTAATACGTCAGGCCTGTGCAATTAAACCTGTGAGGATTTTCAGTGATAAAAATGAAAAAGCAGCTTTTGATAAAAGGCCTCCGGAGCCTGTTGTTCCGGTTAATGTTTTTGAATATGATCATATCAGGACATCCGGTATGTATTCCGCTGAAAAGAATTTAAATCCGGATATGGTTTATCGCCTTGAGATTGCAAGATCCAGGAGGAGGCTGTCACCTGACGAGGAAATATTGAAGAAGATTCCCGGTAAATTCAATCTGAAGGAGGAATTTATTCCTGACGAAAGAATTTATTCATACACGGTTATGGAAGAAATGAACCTGATGGATCTTTATCCTTCATATAGTGAACTGTCGGGACTGGGGTATTCGGATGCAAGGGTAATCACTCATTTGGTTACCGATCCGGCTACGAAGGAACTTCTTAACCTTAAGAGGATATTCGGAACAAATACAGATGCCTTTTTTACCGCCAACGGATCGAATCTTTCTTCCTCAGGAACACAGTTGCTTGACCTCTTACTCGGATTCATGTCGAAATATCCGGCCCTTAAGCTCGAGATCGAATGTCATTCCGATAATCAGGGGACCCCCTCCTCTAGCCTTGCACTGACTCAGAAGCGAGCCGAGGCTATGATCAGTTATCTTGTGGCAAACGGCATAAGCGGTCAGCGTCTGAGGGCAAAAGGTATTGGTGGCGTTAGACCAATAGCGCCAAACTATCAGGAAAGTGACAGAAAGCGAAACAGAAGAATTGATTTCAGAATAATTGAAAACAGACCCTCATCAGGCAGTACAAACTGATTGAAATTAATTGGCTACGACCAGCTTCTGGGAAAACATGGTTATTGAACCTTTCCCCATCTGGATAAGGTATATGCCTTTCCTGAAATTAACCGGTATTTGAAGAAGTCTTATATCAGGTTCAATAATATTTGTATAGATTATTTTCCCTGAAAGAGTAAGTATATTTATGAAATCAGGAACAAAGGATGGCTCGTCAATCCTTATATTGACTATTTCACGGGCAGGGTTCGGGTAAATCTTTACTATCTGTTCCTCATAAGCAGGATTTCTGTATCTGTAACCGAAAATCCTGAATTCGGCAATGTAATTCCACTGATCAACCGAGTT
>JAAYUS010000209.1 GCA_012517605.1 Bacteroidales bacterium | reverse complement strand
GCAGGTGGCTGCCATGAACCCTGTTGCTGTTGATAAGGAAGATGTTCCTGAAAGCGTTATAGCCCAGGAGATCGAGATCGGAAAGGAACAGGCCCGCCGCGATGGCAAACCTGAGGAGATGCTCGAAAAAATAGCCCAGGGCAAGCTTGGTAAATTCTATAAGGAGAACACACTCCTCAACCAGGAATTTATCAAGGACAATAAACAGACTATAAGGCAATACCTGCAATCAGTCGACAAATCCCTGACAGTCACAGGTTTCAAAAGATTCAATCTGAATATGTAACATCGTGTTCATACTTCAATATTCGGGGGTGTCTCTTAAAGACACCCTCTTTTCTTTTTTTCACAATCAACATTTATTGCCTAATTTTGTTAGTAGGGAAAACATAATTTAAACTTGTTATTATGAAAAAGAATGTTGGCACAATCGATAAAACAATAAGGTTAGCTCTTGCTGCCCTGGCTGTTGTTCTTTATTTCCTTGGCGCTGTCAAAGGCACTCTTGCCCTTGTTGTGCTTATAATTGCAATAATTCTGGTTGTCACAAGCCTTGTGAGCTTCTGCCCGTTGTACACTCTTTTCGGATGGAATACTGATAAAAAGAAAGAATAGCTCTCCCCCTTTCATTTTTACCGCTTCCTCTTTTTTTCACGGTCTCTGACTGCATGTAACGGATTCGCCCGGATGCATCTCAAATTTATTGTGCCATAATCGGTTTATGGCTTAAAACATATTTTATAAATTTGGCTTCAACTAAACTTGTTACGTTCAGAGACCTCCATCTGACAAAATAAAAACATTTACATATGAAATATTCAAGGGTCCTTTTGAAATTAAGCGGAGAATCACTGGCGGGAGATCAGAACCATGGCATCAGCACCCGCATTCTTGATGAATATGCCAGACAGATTGT
Source organism: Bacteroidales bacterium (assembly GCA_012517605.1). Taxonomy (GTDB): domain Bacteria; phylum Bacteroidota; class Bacteroidia; order Bacteroidales; family VadinHA17; genus LD21. Next base: position 6,356 of record JAAYUS010000209.1, on the reverse strand, counting down.
TGAGATCGTGGCCAAAGGATGCGAAGCCGGTATTGTAATCGGAGGCGGTAATATATTCAGGGGTCTCAGCGGTACCGAATCGGGATTCGACCGTTTAAAGGGAGATCAGATGGGTATGCTGGCCACGGTAATAAACAGCCTGGCACTTGAAAGCGCAATAAAAAAAGCCGGTGGAAGGGCAAGGGTATTTACATCGATCAGAATGGAACCTGTGGGTGAACTTTATAACCGCGACAGGGTAGTTGAAGAAATGAAAAACGGCACTGTCTGCATTCTGTCAGGAGGTACAGGAAATCCATTCTTTACAACTGACACGGCAGCAGCATTGAGAGCCGTGGAGACCGGAGCCGATGTGCTCCTTAAAGGAACAAGGGTCGATGGGGTTTATACTGCTGACCCGGAAAAGGACCCCGATGCCAGAAAATTTGACAATATCTCTTTTGAGGAAGTGATTGATAAAAGACTGAAAGTCATGGATTCCACGGCTTTTACAATGTGCCGCGAGAACGACATGCCTATCATTGTGTTCGATATGAACGTACCGGGCAACCTGATGAAAGTCGTAAAAGGAAATTCAATCGGCACCCTAATTTGCAATTGAATAGCTGTATTTAAATTCAATTTTATTACATTTGTTTCACTGCAGCGGTTTTTCGAAACTTCTGCGGGTAAACCCTGATAATAAGTTCAAACCTAACCTCAGCCAACCCTTATGAACGAAGAAGTAGAACTCGTTATAGAAGAAACAAAAGACAGGATGCAGAAAGCGCTTGAGCATCTTGAGTATGAACTTGCAAGGCTTCGCGCAGGAAGAGCCAATCCCGTTTTGCTCGATGGCATCACTGTTGATTATTATGGACTTAATTCACCATTGTCTCAGGTTTCCAATATCAACACTCCTGATCCTAAGACTATCCTTATCCAGCCGTGGGAAAAAAATATGCTCGGGACTATCGAAAAAGCCATACTTGCTGCAAATATCGGACTAACTCCGATGAATAACGGCGAGGTTATAAGGATAAGCATCCCCCCCCTTACAGAGGAAAGGAGACATCAGCTCGTCAAGCAGGTTAGGAATGAAGGGGAAACCGCAAAGATAAGCCTCAGGAATGCCCGTAAATGGGCAAACGATGAACTTAAAAAGATGCTGAAAGACGGCCTGCCGGAGGATGTTGAGAAAGATGCGACAGAGAACATCCAGGAAATGACACATGATTTTTCTGCCAAAGTAGATAAGATCATGGCCATGAAGGAAAAAGAGGTGATGACAGTCTGACAGTTAATTTCCGAATCCCTTAGTATATCACTCCTTTTAGCCCGGAGGTGCAGTTTCTGCACATCGGTATTGATTTTCTGCCGGTCAGGACTGCTTTTCTGAACGACTTGTATTTTTCACCTTTCCAGATTGTCCCCAAAGATTCCCTGTTAAGATCTCCCATTTTAAATTCTGCATCTTTGTCGAAACAGCAGGGTATAACCATTCCATCCCAGGTAATTACAGGATTCAGATACATCCTTAGGCATCTGTCAGGAAGTGTGCTTTTGACACTTAATCTGTTGCGATCACTGGTATAACGCCTGTATTTATATTCCGAAGGCATCCATTCATCAGCATTATCTGAAGAAATTACCTGCATTGATTTAAGTCTGAGCGACGCACCCACCTCACCTGCAAACAATCTTGCCTCCTGAACCTGATGTTCATTGTGCCTGTTCACAAGAAATTGTATTTCAAGTTTAAGATGTGATCCGGACGATCTTATAGCCGATGAAACGTTCCTGATCCCCTGAACAACTTTTTCATAATCTCCACTTCTCCTGTAAAGCAAATAAGTGTCGCGGTCCATACCGTCGAGAGAAATTATCAGTTTAAATATTCCCGACCGGACAAGCTTTTCAGAATCTTCTTCAGATAGAAAATGGCCGTTGGTAGAAACTACAATCCTGACCGTGCCCAGTGGCCTTGTGAAGATGAAGAAATCAGGATGCATCATTGGTTCTCCCTGGAAATAAAGATTTATATAATACAGGTAGGGCTTTAGCTCTGAAACAACCCGTTCAAAAAGTGCCGGATCCATGAAACCCCTTTCCCTTGTCATCATGCCAGATCCTGAAGCACATTCCGGACACCTGAGATTGCAGTGGTTTGTAAGTTCAAAAGAGACTGCCGGAGGCATGCCCGCAATAATCGGACGACGCATCAATGTACCAGCCATGTATGATGATAATGAAGTAAATGCATTAACAGCCTTTACAAACCCCCGGGTCATCTTTTGCAATTTAATACCGCGGAAAGTTAAAAATTATATGCATTGGTGATAGGGTACAGCCCCCTCAAACTGGTCATAAGGCTGAAATCAGTAAATAAACCTTTGAAAAGATTGAAATAATTGCTAATTTAATGATTTAATGCCATGAAAACTTACAGAACTTTTTCGCTTGTCGCACTCCTGCTTCTTCCGGCTTTTATTTCCGGAACCATTTATGCAGGCTCTGCTGCTGAACAGAAAAAAAACGACCAGCAGGAAACTCTTACCTTCCGGGGTAAGGTTATTGATGCCGAGAACGGGACGCCGCTGGTTTTTGCCACTGTTGCAGTAAAGGAAACAAATGTTGCCACCGTGACAAATATAGACGGCGAATTCCTTATCAAAGTCTATGAAACGCAGACATCCAGGAACCTTGAAATCACCTATCTTGGTTATAAGAACAAGGTGGTCCCCCTTACCGATCTCCGGATCGACGGATATAAAAATGTCATATCGATGTCGCCGGCCCCGATTCCAATAAAGGAAATAATCGTCAAGCCGATTGATCCCGAGGCAATAGTCAGAAGCGCCATCACCAAAATCGGAAGGAATTATATTGATGAACCAAATCTTATGACAGCATTCTACAGGGAAACAATCAGGAAAAACCGTACATATGTTTCGATCGGGGAGGCTGTTGTCGAAATCTTCAAGGCACCTTACAACAATGATCTACGCTTTGACGGCGCACGGATATATAAAGGAAGGAAAGGATCGGACGTCGAGAAGATGGATACTGTGCTTTTCAAACTGCAGGGAGGCCCGGTTACCGTATTACAGCTCGATATTGCAAAGAATACCCAGGACATCCTGACTATCGATGCAATGAAATACTATGACTATACTTTGTCGACTGTTGTTGAAATAGATGACAAACCTCACTATGTAATATCATTTAAGCAGAAGCCATCGGTTGACAATCCACTCTTCCTCGGGAACCTTTATATTGAAACAAGCACAAATGCAATAACAGAAGCCGAGTTCGGTTTTAATCTGGAAGACAAGGATGCCGTTTCATCAATATTCATCAAGAAGAAACCTCTTGGTATGGAAGTAACACCCGAGATTGCAACATACAGGGTCAAATACCGTGAACAGGACGGCAAATGGTATTTCGCATACTCAAGAGCTGAAGTCAAATTCAAGGTGAACTGGAAACGGAAACTCTTCAATACTTACTATACAACGATGTCGGAGGTTGCAATTACCGACCGTACAAACGAAGAGGTAATAAAGATCCCGGGAAAAGAAAAATTAAGGTATACCGATGTGTTCTCTGACAAGGTCGAAGCGTTCACTGACCCGGAATTCTGGGGTGATTACAACGTAATAGAACCTGATCAGAGTATTGAATCGGCAATACGCCGCCTTAGCAGAAAACTAAAATTCAGCGAAAGGGAGAACAACTAAAAGGATAAGGCAGGATATGCTTACAGATTCTGAAATAATAAGGAGGATCAGAGAGGGTGATTCCCGACAGTTTGAATCACTATTCCGGTCCTCCTATGTTTCACTCGTAAGATATGCCCGGACTCTTGTAAAGGATCAGGATGCAGCTGAGGAAATAGTCCAGGATCTTTACTACAGGTTATGGAAAAACAGGGAAAAGCTTGAGATTGAAAGTTCTTTGAACGGTTACCTATACAGGGCTGTACATAATCTCTGCCTGCACTATATCGATCATAACAGGGTGGTTGAGAATTATGCCCGTGAAATGGCTTTCCATACCGCAGAATCGCCTGAAAGTCCTGCTGATATAGTTAATTACAGGGAACTCCAGGCGAAAATTGCCAAAATTCTCGAAAGATTGCCTGAAAAATGCGGAAAAATATTCTGCATGAGCAGATTTGAAGGATTGAAATATTCTGAGATCGCCGAGCGGTTATCTGTTTCGGTCAAAACGGTCGAAGCAAATATGGGAAGAGCACTAAAGGAATTCAGAAAAGCACTCGCGGAACAATGAAAGAGACTGACAACATAAACAAATACACAGATAAGGAGTGGGAGGATCTTTCCTCACTTCTTTCAGGAGAGGAGAATGAAAACAGAGATCTGCTCGGCCGGTTTACGGCAGAAGACAGACTGAATACAATTAAATACTGGAAAGAGCTCGGAGAGATGAACAGCGAAAAAGAAATTGATGTAGACAAAGCCTGGAAAAACCTTTATTCCAGGCTGAGCGGGGAAGGACTTATGCCCGGAACAAAGGTTATGCGCAGAAGTTTAATGCAGACAATGTATTTCAGGGTTGCAGCCACGATACTACTGCTGCTAGGGCTGGGGACAATGTTTGTTGTCATGAATGAAAAAGACATGCTGAGCCGCAAGGTCAATGTCGCCACAACAGAAAACCAGAAAAATCTTCAGGTTACACTTCCTGACGGAAGCTCCGTCATACTTAACCGGAACACCACTCTGTCGTATCACAGTAATTTCGTAAAACACGGGAGAAACGTCACACTTAAAGGCGAAGCCTTTTTTGATATCACACCCGATACAGGAAATCCTTTTACAATAAATGCTGGTAAAGCCAGTGTAAAGGTTGTAGGAACTACATTCAATGTAATTACAAGCAACGCTGATTCGGCTGTTGAGGTGTTCGTAAAAACCGGCAAGGTAATGGTTACCGACAATGAAGGAACAAGGAATATCATCCTCGATCCTGGATATATCGGAACGATGAGCAGCCGGTCATCAGAAAAACATCTCAACGAGGATCAGAATTATATGGCATGGAACAGTGGCATCCTTATTTACGACGGCCAGCTTCTTGATGTGGTATTTAAGGATCTCAGGAGGGTTTACAATATGGATGTCGTTGCGGATGATCCTGAAATACTGAAAAACACCTGGACAACAAACGGCCCGCTGGATAATCAGCCAGAGGAAACAATTATCCGGTTAATTTGTCTTAGCTTTAACCTCAGTTATTCAAAAGATGGTAGTGTTTATCATCTTTCAAAAAAATAACTAACCGGTTGTCTTATGTCTGCCAACAATGGCATTATATTCAAATATATATCAGCCATTGCATTGTTGATATCACTGATGCCATCTCAGGAAATCCTCTGTCAGGATGGTATTCTTGATTCCACATTCACATTCAGGGCCGGAACAATAAAAACCGTAAATGCGCTTAACCTTATTACCAGGCAAACTGGTTATCATTTCACATACGACAGCCGGCTTGTAGATCCCGGTGCAAAGTCGGAAATGAATTTCAGACAGACAAAACTCAGGATGATCCTCGACAGCATACTTGGGAAAGATTCACTTCTTTATTCAGTAATCGACCAGTTCATAATTATTTCCAGGGCCCTGCCTCCACCTTCTCCCCCTTCATCAGGAGATACGACAGGATTGTCAGGAATTAAAATTATCTCGGGAATTATTCTCGACGGCGAATCATCCGAACCTCTTCCTTTTGCAACGATCGCACTGAAACAAAACGGCAGGGGAACAGTATCAAACAATAGCGGCGAGTTCGGGCTCAAACTTCTGCCAGAGGACCATGCCGATACAATAGTAGTATCCTACCTTGGCTATTTTGCACGGGAGATACCGGTGATACAGTCGCTTGGAAGTAATTTCGTCGTTGAGATGAAAAGGGAATTCATTTCAATACCCGAGATAATAATCAAAAATCAGATCCCGCAGGAGATAATATATAAAACCCTTTCAGGGATTCCCCGGAATTATGGAAACACACCGGCCGGAATGACTGCATTTTACAGGGAAGGAGTGCTCAGGAAATCGCAGCTTCAGACATATTCGGAAGCCGTCCTGCAGATCTTTAAAAGCCCTTATACTGCCACTCTTCTTAACGATCAGATAAAGGTCCTTAAAAGCAGGAAGATCGAAAACATAAATGTAAGCGATTCAGTAACAGTGCGTCTGAAAGCCGGACTCAGCACATGCCTCGAACTTGACGGGATAAGGAATTCGTTTGATTTCCTTTCACGAGGAGCAGGTATTGAAGATTACAGTTACAGGCTTACAGATATTGTTTCTTATGATGATGAATCGGTTTTTGAAATTGAATTCGGT
>JAAYUS010000208.1 GCA_012517605.1 Bacteroidales bacterium | reverse complement strand
TCTTGAATCTTACGATTTCCTTCCCTGTAAGAGAGCTAAGTTCCTTAAGCAATTTCTGCCTTTTGCTGTTTTTAAGCAAATCGAGATCCTCGATAACAATTGTGTAGGTCGTCGTATTATGCCTGATCGTGAACTCTTCAAGGAGTATGGCAGAACCAATTATTATCAGATTGAAAATTATGACTCCAAGCACTGGGAATCCGACAAGCTTCAATGAATTGATAACAGAGACGCCAATCGTTGCAAACATGTACGACATGTCCTTCAGGCTGAAATTCCTCGTCCTGAACCTCAGCACGGCAAAAATTGCTATGAGTCCGACAGCCATGCCAAATTCGATGAACACCGATTTGAGCATTGCGGTAATGAAGAATACAATGATTCCCATAAGGAAAAAGGTAAAGAGAAACTTTTCCTTTTTGGTATAACGAAAATATACAACTCCGATAAGTACAACCAGGAAAGCTGTATTGATCACAAACCTCAGAAGTATCCCGTAAAAATCCGGATTATTGAGGTTAAAAAAATTGTCGGGCATAACAGATGATTTTTAAATTGTCAGTCTTTCAAAGCACATTAAAGTCAGGTATTCAATTTATCAAAAGTACTTTTTTATCAAATATTTCACAGCAGTTTATTAAAAATTGAAAAGAAAATTTTGGCGTGCTTTCATGAACCGGAATAACGAAAGAATTCCGGCCTGAATTAAGTATATTTATAAAAATAAATCAGAGTGTGATTATGACAAAAGCAACAACCTATAATCCTCACTCAGGCATAAGGATGAGGGAAATAAAAAGATTCGGAGAGAACATTTATGCTGCAGTGATACGTCTGATTCCCCAGTTAAACCCTGATAAAGCTCCCCCGGACAGGGAACATTTAAAAAGCATTATAGGATCGAAGAACACCCGTTTATTTGCTGCAGAGTTAAAGAGCGGGAAAATTGTGGGATTGTTCACGCTCGTAACATACGATATCCCTACCGGGAAGAAATTCCGGATCGAAGATGTGATTGTAGATGATTCGGAAAGAGGAAAGGGAATAGGAAAGGAAATGATGCTTTTTGCCATAGGTTTTGCAAAATCCTCAGGCGCCAGTGAAATAGACCTTACATCGAGACCGGAACGGATTGCAGCAAATCTTTTGTATCAAAAACTGGGATTTGTCAGAAGAGAAACCAATGCCTACAGGTACAAAATCGTATAATCAGGGCCTTGAAAATGAGCCTGGACCTCATCCGGAGGGATAAAAGCAAAATTTTTGATCATTTATTTAATTGTGTTTGTCAAAATTGGATTTTACCTTGTCTCAAATCATTTGATTATTGTATCTGTCTGTTATTTTGGCTGTTAAACGATTAACAGTATTTGCCCGACCGTAAGTGATATTGGATTTCCTGTAAATTTGATACTGCTTTTGACGAAATGAAACTTCTGATTGAGGAGTAATCTCTGTCGGGCCGTCATATCTTCAATTCTATTGACAAAACAGTTTTTTTCTAAGCTTATCCGGCCATCAAATGGGCCATTGGTGCTTGACAAGCATGTTTCTGCGTTCTATTTTTACATTAACATTAAATAACAATACCGCATGAAACAATTTCTACTTATCATAATAATTTTTGTTTGTGTTTCCTGCAATACTACCAGGAAAGTAACTTCACAGAACCGGGAAGGCGAACTGATAAATACAAGGAGATATGTCGGTGAGTTTATTGACTACAGGCACACAGGGCCGGAAATTTTTGGCAGCACACACCTTATCTGGATCAAGACAACCCTGTTCAATTCATTCGGAAAATTGTCAGCCTATGGTAACAAGTGTGACTTTTCCGTAGGTGATAAGCTATATCTGAGAAGGTTGTATTCAACCCCCGATGCTCATGGCAACTGGACTTACCAGATTGAAAATGACTCTTCCGTTGTTTACAGGGTAAGCGACTACAAATATGAAAACAATGTGCTTGTCAAAGCCTCCTTCTGAAATGGGCACATTAGTGACGGGAAAATAATCCGCCTTTTTCTCCCGTTATTATCAATGACCGGATTCAGGAGAAATCCTGATAAAATTTATTATTATTACCTTATAAAACACCGGGAACCGAATTAATGATGAAAGTAAAAAAGACGAAATCCCCAATCAATAAGTCATTTCCCGCAATAGTCCTGCTGATTCTGATTTTGACAATCGCCGGTTGTTCAGTAAATGGCAAATACAAAAAGCACAAAGCCGTCCCCTGCCCCTGCGAAACTGAACGGAGAAGATAAAAGGTGCTATACCTTTTTAAGCACTTTCTGCAATTCCTGTATATCCCGGTTCAGATCGGCCAGGATGCGGTTGTTCATATCGGCAAAACGCGCCGTAACATATTGAGCATACAAATCCATGTTCCCATCGACATCGGTGATGCCAGTCTCGTTTATGAATTCCTCCCGGAACTCATTAAATCTGCTTTTCGGACCAAAGAATATCATATTGTTAGTTTTTGTCTTAAAAAATACATTTTAATTACCACCTGCCGGAGGTTTTTGTTTGCCTGAGCTAAAATTAATAAAAAACCCGGAGCACCGGCCCCGGGTTAATAAAAGTTATAATAGATTGTTATTGAACATTGTTAGTCACATCCTTTGCATCAAAAGACGGTACCTCAAGGTTATCTTCAGTTTTTAGCGGATTAGTGGCCGGTTTAGTATATGCAACTTTAACAACATCGCCCTTAATGGCAGGGCTTGCAATTGTGAGTTTTACCTTTGCGCCTTCAACAGCAACGGCAGTTACTGCCCTTGACAATGTATTTACCGTAACTGTAAAAGCTGCAACATCGGGTACGCTGGTACTGACAAGAAGCTTGCTGAAAGCTATTTCAATTACTCCCGGAACTTCCTTTGTAATCTGTGAGCTTACATAAACAGGCAGACCTTTTAGTATAAAATTCTGAGTTGTCTTGTTTCCTGCAACGACTGCAATGCTTTCAGCGTCTGCTTCGACATAATTTTCTTTGGAGGCTTTCATTGAATATGTTCCTGCAGGGACACCTATAAAAGCATAATGACCGGCTGCATCGGTTAAAGCAGTCATTGGTTCATCAGTGCCTTTCTGAAGAGTAACCGTTGCATTTTCAACAGGAGCCTTGCCATCAGTATCATCGGTAACAATACCTTCTATTCTTCCGGCTGTCGAGATATTTGAGGCCCTGATGCAAGGTTTGAAAATAAATCCGTTCCGTGCATCGTGTCCCCTCATAACAAAGGATCGTGACAAGTCAAAATCGAGAATTAATTCAGCTGAAATCCCGCCTTCCACATGAATTACAGGATCAACAAACAATTTTATGCCTGTTTGTTCCCCGCTCGGGACTTTCATTTCGAATTCTTCAGCTATATCCTTGATTTTAAGCTTTGCCTCATCGACATAAATTCTTACAAGGTCATAATCGCCAGACGGTACCTCGAGGTTTACAAGTTCTTCAGTGATCCCGTTCCTGAGTTCAAAGACATTCAGCGTTATTGGATCCATCGGCAGCTCAAGGAAAGGATAGCTGTCGTCAACATTTGCCTGACGGATTTCAATTTTTGAAATTTTAATATATGCGGCTTCCACAGAAGCAATATTGAAAGGATCATCAGTGATTCTTATTGACAGCCTGCCCGGCCCACCTGTTGTTTCTGTCTTGTTGCAGCCTGAAATAAATAAAGATGCAGCAACAAAAATGAACAATAATTTCTTCATGATTTTCTAATTAAGTTTAACATAATATTTCCGCTGACCATGGCCCAAATGTAGAATTACGAAAATGAATTTTTCATGAATTTTTGGAGAATTCATTGTTATTTACCGATTTTCATGAATCTCATTGAAAAACTGCAGGTAATTATTCAGCACAGGATGATGAAATTGTACAAGCCAATCCTGGTTGAAGAATTCATTTAATATGTTGAAAAGAAAAAGATGCCGGTATAACCCGTCATTTTCAAAAAAGGTTTACTCGTCGATCATCTTTTGATTTGCTTCTGAATATCTCTGACCCTGAATTTTAATCTTTGAAGCAGCCGCCTCAATAACTGCAAGATCTTCATCTGACAATTCAACATTAACGGCCCCGATGTTCTCTTCAAGCCTGTGTAACTTTGTCGTTCCGGGGATAGGAACAATCCAGGGTTTTTGTGCAAGGAGCCAGGCAAGTGCAATCTGCGCGGGGGTTGCATTTTTGTTTTGTGCAATTGTCCCGATCAGATCAACAAGCTTCTTATTAGCTGCCCTGTTTTCTACTGAGAATCGCGGCACCGTGTTACGAAAATCCGTTGGTTCGAATTTTGTGTTTTCATCAATCTTTCCTGTAAGAAAGCCTTTGCCGAGAGGGCTGAACGGGACAAGACCGATGCCGAGTTCCTCAAGTGTTGACATTGTTTTGGTTTCCGGTTCACGCCACCAGAGCGAATATTCACTCTGCAACGCTGAAACAGGCTGCTCGGCATGAGCTTTACGGATGCTTCTGGCGCTTGCCTCAGAAAGGCCGAAATATCTGACTTTACCTTCTTTAATAAGATCTTTGACGGTCCCCGCCACGTCTTCCATTGGCACTTGAGGATCAACCCGGTGCTGATACAGCAGATCGATCACATCCGTTTTTAACCTGTTTAATGAATCTTCCACTGTTTTTCTGATATTTTCAGGCCTGCTGTTCAATCCCGTGGATTTTCCGTCAACATAGTTAAACCCGAATTTTGTGGCGATTACGACATTATTTCTGAAAGGGGCAAGAGCTTCTCCAACTACTTCCTCATTTGTAAACGGTCCGTAAATCTGCGCCGTATCGAAAAATGTAATCCCTTTTTCGACAGCTGCACGAATCAATGCTATAGCATCCTTTTTATCGGTGGGTTTTCCGTAGGAAAAGCTCAGGCCCATACATCCAAGTCCAAGAGCAGAAACTTCAAGACCCTGGTTACCTAATTTTCTCTTCTGCATATTTGTGGTTTTTAAATTTATCCATAATTATTTAGCCAATTTCTTACGTCTTCTACGAAATGACATGCAAATATCCTAATATTCATCAAAAAAGTACTTATAGATTTTACTTGTTTTCTTACCATTTTTACTGTTTTTCCCAATGCAAATCCGGTTCAAGACAGATGGCATTACCAAAATAATGCACCCTGAACGGCACCGGAAAAACATCTCTTTGTTTTTCATACTGACAAACGTGATGACCGTTTGCTAACCGGGGCAAGG
>JAAYUS010000005.1 GCA_012517605.1 Bacteroidales bacterium | reverse complement strand
TTGTTAAGCATCCCTTCAATTTCAATTGTTACCGATCTGAAGAATCTCTTTGACCCGGCTTCAGGGATTTATGTAAATGCCTCGGGGCACGGCCTCGAATGGGAGAGGGAGTGCAGTGCCGAACTTATTGATCCCGGTGGTGCACCCGGATTTAATGTAAATGCAGGACTCCGTATCAGGGGCGGTTACAGCAGGGGTGACGGATTTCCGAAACATGCCTTCAGGCTCTTTTTCAGGGAGAAATACGGGAATGACAAACTGCGGTTCCCCCTTTTTGGGGATGAGGGTGCTTCGGAGTTTGATAAGATTGACCTCAGGACTGATCAGAACTACGCATGGAGCAATGGCTCAGGCTACAATTCAATTGTCCGGGAGGTCTTTTCCCGCGATTCCCAGCGCGACATGGGGCAGCCTTACACGCGAAGCAGATATTATCACCTTTACCTTAACGGAATGTACTGGGGGCTCTACCAGACACAGGAAAGGTCTGAAGCCAGGTATGCTAAAACATATTTCGGAGGAAATGAAGAAGATTATGATGTAATAAAGGTAAATACTGAAACAGGTTATACGGTTGAAGCAACCGACGGTTCTTTATCATCATGGGATGAATTATGGAACCTGTGCAACAAGGGATTTGAATCGAATGCCGATTATTTTCGGCTTGAGGGGAAGGATCAGAATGGCAATCCGGTAAAAGGGGGGAAGATCATGGTTGACATCGATAACCTCATCGATTTTATGATGGTAATTTTCTATACCGGTAATTTCGACAGTCCGACAGCTTCTTTCATGCAAAACAAAAAAGCAAATAACTTTTATGCAATAGATGACAGGGAAGACAGATCAAAAGGATTTACATTCTATGTTCATGATGCAGAGCATGCACTATTTGATGAACCCCATAATCCGGGAGCAGGTTTGACAGAAGACAGGGTGAATATAGGAACCCAGAGCGGTGAAATGAAAATGGAGGTAAGCGATCTCTCAAGGTTCCATCCGCAATGGCTTCATTTTAAACTTTCTGCCAATTCTGAATACAGAACCAGATTTGCTGACCGGGCATGGAAGCATTTAACATCAGGCGGGGTATTCTCCCCGGAAAAAGCCCTTGAAAGGATTGACAGGAGGATAAATGAGGTCGATCCTGCTGTTGTTGCAGAATCAGCAAGATGGGGCGATGCCGGACGGACAGGCGAACCATATACAAAAGATGCGAACTGGTTGCCTGAAATAAGGAAAATAAGAAACAATTTCATACCAAACAGGACATCCATAGTAATAAATCAGCTTAAACGTGCAGGTCTTTTTCCGGAAATCGATGCACCTGTAATTAAATCTGGAGAAAACATTGTTACGGAACAGACAGTAAACATCACCCCGCCTATGAGTGTCAGAATTGAGAATCCTTCAGGATCAGGGACAATCTACTATACTCTGAACGGAACAGATCCCCGCAGGACAGGCGGAGGGGTGAACGCCGGGGTATCATTTTCTCTGAATAGTGTAATGCTGAATATAAATGGATCTGCCATTATAAGCGCCAGGATCCTTTCGGACGGAAAATGGAGCGCCCTTAGGCAGGTCAGCTTCCTGAATTCAAAAGAGGATTATTCGGGATTGAAAGTGACAGAGCTGAATTACCATCCTCCAGATCTTATAACAGGTTCTGATACAGTTCCCGGACAGGACCTTGAATTCATTGAATTCAAGAACACTGGCAAAAATGCGGTCAATCTATCAGGTGTGGCAATCGATTCGGCAGTTCAATACATCTTTCCCTCGGGCATCCTTCTGCCTCCGCGCCAGTTTTTTGTCGTTGCATCAAAACCTTCAAAATTTTTTGACTACTATGGGATGACGGCATCGGGTAATTTCAGCGGTAATTTATCAAATGCAGGTGAGCGGATAATAGTAAAAGATCCGGATGGTGGCGGGATAGTTGATTTTTCCTATAGTGATGAATTACCATGGCCTGACGGGGCAGACGGCAGAGGTTACTCTCTTTCGTCAGCAGAGATAAACCCTTCAGGCAATCCTGCTGATTATTTTTACTGGACTGCCTCAGTGAAAAAAGATGGAAATCCCTTTGCAGATAATGTTGCTGAAAATGAGATCATTGATCCGGCTTCCGACGGTTCTCTGATTGTCTATCCCAATCCTACAAAGGGTTTGATGACCATTCAGCTCATGACTGATGATCCTTCCAATAACATGGAGGTTATAATCTATTCGACAGCGGGGAAAATTATAAAGCATGTACTAATCGGAAATCCCGGGCTTATTGATCTTTCAGGTTTGGGATTACCAGCCGGAATATATATATTGAGCGTCAAAACATCTGACTATTCAGGGCGCAGAGCCGTGATACTTGCAAAATAGGAAACCTAAACTTACTAATATGTGTAAAAAGCTCATCCTTAATATTTTATCTGTTATTTTATTAACAGTTGCAGGTTTCTCCCAGAAGCCTAAGCCAAAGCATACTTTTGCACTTGGAACAACAGAATTCCTGCTTGACGGTAACCCTTTCCAGATCATAAGCGGTGAAATGCATCCTGCAAGGATACCTGCTGAATACTGGCGCAACAGGATACAGATGGCAAAGGCAATGGGATGCAATACCATAAGCGTTTATATTTTCTGGAATTTCCACGAACCGCAGGAGGGCGTTTTTGATTTCACAACCGATAATCATAACCTTGCCGGATTTTTTAAGATTGTTCAGGAGGAGGGATTATGGCTTATTGTTCGTCCGGGGCCTTACGTTTGTGCCGAATGGGAACTCGGAGGCATTCCTCCTTATCTGCTAAGAATACCTGATATAAGGCTCAGATGCATGGATCCGAGATATATGGCAGCAGCCGAAAGATATATGTCGAAGCTAGCTGCAGAGATCAAACCTTTTCTTATAACGAATGGAGGCAATGTGATTATGCTTCAGATCGAAAATGAATACGGAAGCTACGGGAATGACAGGAACTACCTTGCCAGGCTGAAAGAGGTATGGATAGAGAATGGAATAGATGTGCCATTCTTCACCGGAGACGGACCAACAACTTATATGCTTGAAGCAGGAACTCTGCCGGGTTGTGCTGTCGGTCTTGATTCCGGAAGCCGTCCTGAACATTTTGAGCTTGCAGCAAAGATAAATCCCGGAGTGCCTGTATTCAGCAGCGAAACTTATCCGGGCTGGCTTACTCACTGGGGTGAAAAGTGGGCAAAACCCGACACGGCAGAACTTCTTAAAGAGCTGAGGTTCCTCATGGACAATAAAAAATCGTTCAACCTGTATGTTATTCACGGAGGCACCAATTTCGGCTTTACAGCAGGCGCAAATTCCGGCGGGAAAGGCTATGAGCCTGACGTGACAAGCTACGATTATGATGCCCCGATAACCGAGCAGGGACAGCCAACTGCAAAATATATGGCCATAAGGAGGCTTCTGGGTTCATATCTTCCCAAAGGAAAAAAATTGCCTCCGGTTCCTGACCCAATTCCATCTTATGAGATTCCTTCGATCGGACTTTCTAACTTCA
>JAAYUS010000207.1 GCA_012517605.1 Bacteroidales bacterium | reverse complement strand
ATCCTTATAGATATGGCCCGTGATATCTGGCATTATATTTCACTTGATTACTTCCGCCAGAAGATCAGAAAAGGAGAGATAGGCTCATCAGCAATGCCGCATAAGGTAAATCCGATCGATTTTGAGAACGCGGAAGGCAACCTGGGTTATGCAAACGCTATTTTTGAACATCTTTCGGCAAAACTGCCAATCTCAAGGCTTCAGCGCGACCTTACAGACTCGACAGTTCTGAGAAACATTGGAGTTCCGGTAGGTCATACAATAATTGCATTCAATTCGATTCTCAGGGGATTTAACAAGCTAATAGTCAACGCCGAAAGAATAAGCAGCGACCTTGATAATAACTGGGCGGTTGTCGCCGAAGCACTTCAGACAATCCTGAGGCGTGAAGGATTTCACAAACCTTATGAAGCTTTGCTCGATCTTACCCGAACCAACCAAAAGATAACAAAGGAATCAATTACAGCGTTTATTGAAAACCTCGATGTAAGCGAATCGCTGAAATCCGAATTAAAAGCAGTGACACCTTTTAATTTTACAGGTTTTTAGTATTATACAGCTCTTATGAACAAAGCCAGGATCCTCCTAAAATATATTGCACCATACAAATGGTCGGCATTCAGAAATATTTTTTACAACGTGCTGAGTGCAGTATTTGCACTTATTTCATATACGCTTGTCATCCCGTTCCTCAAGATACTTTTTAACAGGGTTGAACAATTGCCTCCGCCCGGAACATTCCGCTTCAGTATGGAATATCTTAACTCAGCGGTCAATTATAATTTCTACGTTTTTATTCAGAAATACGGCGAGGTCAATGCCCTCCTTCTGGTATGTTTCGTAGTAGTCATCGCCAGCCTGCTGAAGAATGGATTTGTATTCCTTGCAAACAACAGTATGGCATATATGCGCTCATGTACTGTAAGGGATCTCAGGAGAAATATGTACGATAAAATTCTCAGGCTTCCATTGTCATATTTTTCCGATGCCCGCAAGGGAGATGTCATGACGCGTATTTCAAACGATGTTCAGGAGATCGAAATATCGGTTATGGCATCGCTCACTATGATGTTCAGGGATCCACTTTATATACTTATCTTCCTGATCTACCTCTTTGCAACAAGCTATCAGCTGATGCTTTTTGCACTTCTTCTCTTGCCAGTTAGCGGCTGGCTCATAGGTAAATCAAGCAAAACACTCAAGTCAGCTTCATACCAGGGGCAGCAGCAGCTGGGACGCCTGCTTTCGGTTGTTGAGGAGACTCTTTCAGGATTAAGGATTGTAAAGGGGTTCAATGCTGAATCAAAAATGCAGGCTCAGTTTGCTGATACGAATGAAAGATATGCCAAAGTCTTCAAACGGGTGACCCGGAAGGCATACCTTGCTTCACCACTGAGCGAATTCCTCTCAACAATCGTGCTGATGATAGTCCTTTATTTCGGAAGCTCGCTCGCCTTAAGGGGAATAGGGAACATGGGGCAGGAAAGGCTTATCGCATTCGTGGTGATATTTTCTCAGATCATCCCCCCTGCAAAAAACATAACAACAGCATGGTTTAACATTCAGAAAGGACTGGCATCAATCGACAGGATAGATCAGGTCCTAAATGCCGAGGAAAAAATAACAGAAAAGGAAAATGCTGTTTCTGTAAAGGAATTCAGGGAATCGATTGAATTCAAAGGTGTCTGGTATGCTTACAACAGTGAACCGGTACTGAAGGATATTAACCTGAAGATACTTAAAGGTCAGACTGTTGCAATTGTGGGCCGGTCGGGAGCAGGAAAATCAACACTTGCCGATCTTCTTCCACGCTTTATGGATGTTGATAAGGGTAACATATTGCTCGATGGGGTGGATATCCGTGATATCAGGATAAAGGATCTGAGGAGACTTATGGGCATCGTCAGCCAGCAGTCGATCCTTTTCAATACAACATTCACCGAGAACATAGCCTTTGGCGTTGATTCACCTGATAGTGAGGAAGTCCGTAATGCTGCCCGGATTGCCAATGCACATGAGTTCATTGAGGAAACCGGGAACGGTTATGACAATATGGTTGGTGAAGGAGGAAACAAGCTCAGCGGAGGCCAGCGGCAGCGTATAAGCATAGCCAGGGCAATTATGGCAAATCCCCCGATACTTATCCTTGATGAAGCCACATCGTCTCTCGATACGGAATCGGAACGGCTTGTGCAGGATGCCATTGTGAAGCTTATGAAGAACAGGACATCAATAGTTATTGCACACCGTCTTTCCACAATTCAGCATGCCGACCTGATAGTCGTGATCGATGAAGGGAGGATTACAGAAACAGGCACACATGAAGAACTTATGAAAAAGGACGAAGGATATTACAGAAAACTGCACGGATTTCAGGCAATATAATTCCATTCTGATAAAGGGTTTTAATTTTATGAGGTTTCTGAACAAACATATTCAAAGTGTTATTTTTATTTATATTTCCTGCTTCTGCATTCCTGTTTCAGGTCAGATAGATTTCAGCTATCATTCGGAATACTTTTATCTTAAAGGAAAAGATGCCGCATTACTTGCTTCATCCTGGACAGGTCCTGATTATGATCATTCCTCGTGGCAGAAAGGACCAGCACCTTTCAGATATGGCGACGGCACCGGCGGTACGGAACTGCCTGATATGCAGGGAAACTACACTACAGTTTACCTGAGGTCGGTTTTTGAATGTTCCGGCAAGGATCTTATTAAGGAGATGAACGTCCTTGCCGATTATGATGACGGATTCATTCTTTGGATAAACGGGAATCGGGCTTTGTCGGTAAATGCACCGGCTAACCCGGCCTATAACAGTGTCGCACCAGCAAACCATGAATCGGGAATAGGCATAAGCTATCCGGTAAACACATCGTCGCTCGGCTTAAGGGAAGGCACCAATTATATTGCAGTGCAGGTCTTTAATGTCAGCACTTCAAGCACTGATTTCTATTTCGACATGGAGATACATGCCGAACTCAGCCTGCCTGAATTGCCTGACAGCTCCAAACCTGAATTTTCTGAACTATCCGGCTTTTTTCAAAATCCTTTCAGCCTTACTATCAGTTCTGATGATCCGTCAGTTCAGATCATTTATACACTCGACGGCAGCAATCCCAGGAACTCAGCGACAGGTATACTTGCCTCTAACCCTGTCATTGTAAACATAGATCCGGATAGCCAGGGATCCAGACCGGTTTCCCCTGCTGTCATAGTCAGGGCATCCCTTTACAGGGACGGATTTAAACCTTCTGTACCTGTTTCGCGCACTTTTATCTTTCCCGAAAAGGTCAGAACCCAGAGATTTCCTGGTGGAGGATGGCCATCATTCAATGTTAACGGCCAGGTAATTGACACCGATATGGATGTTGATATAGTCAATAATCCGGTATATTCAGGACAGATAGTAAGTTCGTTGTTAAGCATCCCTTCAATTTCAATTGTTACCGATCTGAAGAATCTCTTTGACCCGGCTTCAGGGATTTATGTAAATGCCTCGGGGCACGGCCTCGAATGGGAGAGGGAGTGCAGTGCCGAACTTATTGATCCCGGTGGT
>JAAYUS010000035.1 GCA_012517605.1 Bacteroidales bacterium | reverse complement strand
GAATCAAGCATAGGCAGTGACGGAATTGTAAAAAGATCTGTAGGAACGTTTTCGATTGCTGCCCACACTGACGTCCTTATGAATTTATAGCCATTCCGTTTTGCTGCTTCAATAATTTCTGCATTCCCGGCGCCGTCACCGTACGGAAGAGAGAAAATATCGACTTCACCCGGGACATATTGTTTAATAAGTTCCTTTGAGACGCCCATTTCATAATCAAGAAATGAATTATACCCGGCATCTGAGGCATAATTTGCCCTGCTCCTTAACAGATAACTATGTGAATAACTGTGAGATCCGAAAACAAAAGGTCTTTCTCCACCCGCAAGAGTGTAATGACTCATGTCCTTGACTTCTTCCCATGTTATAAATGAATCATGTCCGATCATAAAAACCCACAGGAAAAATGTTGCCTTCATTTTATACTTTAGAAGCAGCGGTTTTGCGATAGTGTACCAGGAGCTGCTGCCGTCATCAAAGGTTATAATAGCAGAATTACCTGACGGCATCTTCCCTCCTGCCGAAATGTCACCTAATTCGCTGAAAGATAATATTTTGATTTTATGATCCCTGAGGTATCTGAGATCTGATTCAAATTCTTTGGCACTCCTTTCATAAAGATCGGCAGGCTCGCCGCTGACTATCCTGTGATACATCAGCACTATTATCTTACCCGGTTCCTGCGGTTCGGGGTCATCTTCCTTCGAGCAGCCAAAACCAAGGAACAGAAAAGCTGCTGCCAGCAGCAGAATGTAAAATCTGTGTACCGGTAATGTCAGGTTTTTTTTTGTCATATATTATAACAGGGAATAAAAATCAAAAAGCCCCTCCGGTTAAACGGAAAGGCTTTTTTGAATATTATGCGTAAATTATTTAATAATTTCTACTTCTGTTCCAGGGAATCAAGTTTTGCTTTGATGGCATTATACTTGTCGGTCATCTTGAGCCTGTAGTAAAGCTCTTTAAGGCCTCTGAGAGCAAATATATCATCGGGCTTCAGTTCATTTGCCTTCTCCATATAAGGCAGGGCTTTTGAGAAGACTCCCATTGCTTCTTCAATGGCTGCATTGTATTTATTTACATCCATGATGTCGTTGGCTTTCACGAACATATCGGAAGCTTTGTTGATATAAGCTGCGCCAATACCATACTGGCTGTCATACATATCCGGTTTAAGCTCGATCGATTTGGTAAGGTCAGCAATAGCCTCGTCATATTTCTCGGTATTGAGATAGATGATGCCTTCAGCAAACCACAGGCTGTAGTTGCCCGGATCATCGGCCTTTGCAACGGCCAGATTCTTTAAAGCCTCATCATTCTTACCGGCTTTTATATAGAGGTCAATAAGCTGAAGAGTTATGTTTTTGTCACCCGGGAATTTGTCGGGAAGGCTTTTCAGGAGTGCTTCTGCTTTTGCTGTATCACCAAGTGCCAGATAGCTCTGTGAAATCTGGAAGTAAGGAGTGACCCCCATATATTTCAGCTCAGCGCATTTTTCGAAAAACTTGATGGCAACATCCTGTTTGCCAGCATTCATTGCAGCAAGACCTGCATTGTAATACATGCCTGTATCAGTAACGCCTACATACTTGTCGCTTTCGGTGATCTTTATCTGGGTTTCGAAAGATTTCAATGCTCCTTCATAATCACCGGCCTCAAACTGGTTGCCTCCTTGTGTATAGAGATCAAGTGCCAGGTTGTTATAGATCATACCTGTGATAATCCTTTTTTTGGTTCCGCCTTTTGTATCAAGTTCTATGGCTTTCTCATAATTGGCATATGCATCGCCCAGCGGATCCTTCGAGAATTCCTTGAATTTCGGGTTGTCTGATTTAAAAACAGCCTGGTAGAGTTTACCCTTTGCAAAATAAGTATTGAACCATTCAGCTGACTTGGGATCATTCGATGCCTGGTCGAGAGCTTCCTTGGCTTTGTCCAGGGCACCTTGTTCAATTAAGGTCATAGCACTGGTTACTTTACCCTTCTGGGCAAAGACACCTGTTGAGATACAAACAACTGCTATTAGCAGAAACACTTTTTTCATGATTATTCTTCTTTGATTAATTGTCAATAATTTAATTCGTCAAATTTAAAACATTACTTATTAATCTTCAAATTCTTTGCCAAAATCCTCAACATTTTCTTCGTCCTGCCTTACTTCTTCATTTCCAGCGGTTTCCTCATCCTCATTCACAAAGACAGTAGCAACCGATGCAATAGTATCATTTTCCCTGAGGTTGATAAGGCGTACGCCCTGAGTAGCCCTTCCCATTATCCTTAATGTGGATACGGGGCTGCGGAGAATGTTGCCGAACTGAGTAATGATCATAAGGTCATCATTATCTGTTACATCCTTCAGGGCAATAAGAGAACCTGTTTTATCGGTGATATTGATTGTTTTAACGCCTTTTCCGCCTCTGTTCGTTATGCGGTAATCCTCAATATCGGACCTTTTGCCATATCCTTTTTCGGAGACGACAAGCACTTCTTTTTCCTTGTTCTCCACAGTGATCATTCCCACAACAAAATCAGTCACTTCATTATCAAGCTTTATTCCCCTGACACCCGATGCCGTCCTTCCCATGGGCCTTACTGTCTCCTCCGGAAATCTTATGGCTCTTCCCGATTTTACTGCAAGCATTATATGATGTTTGCCGTTTGTCATCCGAGCTTCAAGAAGCTCATCACTTTCCCTGACCGTTATGGCATTCACGCCGTTTGTCCTGGGACGTGAATATGCTTCAAGAGATGTTTTCTTGATAACCCCTTTCGTGGTGCAGAGTACTATGAAGTTGTTGTTTATATAGTCTTCGTCATTAAGGTTCTTTACATTAATATATGCCC
This sequence comes from Bacteroidales bacterium, assembly GCA_012517605.1. Taxonomy (GTDB): domain Bacteria; phylum Bacteroidota; class Bacteroidia; order Bacteroidales; family VadinHA17; genus LD21. Next base: position 5,011 of record JAAYUS010000035.1, on the reverse strand, counting down.
TTACATTATCGTCGGGCTCGATGTTAATGAGGTTCTGCATTGCCCTTCCCTTCGATGTTTTGGAACCCTCAGGGATGTTATAAACCTTCAGCCAGTAACATTTTCCCTTTCTTGTAAAGAAAAGCATTGTATTATGCATCGTGGCTATGAACAGGTGTTCAATGAAATCCTCATCTCTTGTTGATCCTCCCCTGGCACCGGTTCCTCCCCTGTTCTGCCTCCTGTACTCTGTAAGCGGCGTTCTTTTTATGTATCCCATATGCGAGATGGTGATCACCATTTCGTCATCTGCATAGAAATCCTCAGGGTTGAACTCTCCGGCATCGGGAATGATTTCAGTTCTTCTCGCATCGCCATATTTTTCCTTTACTTCAAGAAGTTCGTCCTTAATTATCTTCATCTGAAGGCTTTCATCGGCCAGAACATTCCTGAGGTACCCGATAAGGGTCATTATTTCCTTGTATTCCTCTCTCAGCTTATCCTGTTCAAGGCCTGTAAGTTGACGGAGCCTCATCTCAACTATTGCCCTCGACTGTGCATCAGACAGGCTGAACCGTTCCATAAGTCTTTCCCTTGCCTCATCAGGATTCTTCGACGATTTGATGATTGCAATGACTTCATCGATATTGTCGCTGGCAATTATCAGACCTTCAAGTATATGAGCTCTCTTTTCAGCTTGATTAAGATCAAATTGCGCCCTTCTCAGGATCACCTGATGCCTGTGGCGGACAAACTGATCAATAAGTTCTTTTGTATTAAGTGTCCTTGGCCTTCCCTTTACCAGGGCAATATTGTTTACATTGAATGCAGTCTGAAGTTGTGTGAACTTGTAAAGGTTATTAAGTACAACATTGGCGCTTGCATCCTTTTTCAGGATTATCACCACCCTCATACCGTTGCGGTCCGATTCGTCGTTGATATAGGATATCCCTTCTATCTTTTTTTCATTAATCAGATCTGCAATCTTCCGGATCATCTCGGCCTTGTTCACCATGTATGGTATCTCGGTGACTATAATGCATTCACGTCCGGAGTGTGTAAGTTCGATTTCTGTCTTGGCCCTTACAACTATTTTGCCCCTTCCGGTTTCACAGGCATCCCGTATTCCCTGCTCGCCATAAATTATTCCGCCTGTGGGAAAATCAGGACCTTTGATATGTTTGAGGAGTTCTTCGGTAGTAATATCCTTATTGTCAATAAATGCAACTGTAGCATCGATTATTTCGCTCAGGTTATGAGGCGGCATGTTTGTTGCCATTCCTACCGCTATGCCTGATGCCCCGTTTACTAACAGAAGCGGGACCCTTGTTGGCAGAACCACCGGCTCAGTGAGCGAATCATCAAAGTTTGGCTGAAAATCAACAGTTTCCTTATCGATATCCGAAAGTGCTTCCTCGGCTATCTTTTTGAGCCTGGCCTCAGTGTACCTCATCGCAGCCGGGCTGTCTCCGTCGATTGATCCGAAGTTGCCCTGTCCGTCAACAAGCGGATACCTCATCGACCAGTCCTGCGCCATTCTCACCATTGCCTCATACACGGAAGAATCGCCATGGGGATGGAATTTACCAAGGACCTCCCCTACTATCCTTGCTGACTTTTTGTATGGCCTGTTAGATAAAACCCCAAGTTCCGACATGCCGAAAAGCACCCGCCTGTGAACAGGCTTAAGTCCGTCCCTAACATCAGGCAAAGCTCTCGAAACTATCACAGACATCGAATAATCGATGTATGCCGACTTCATCTCCTCCTCAATGTTTACCTGAATTATCCTTTCTCTTTCTGACATAACTAATTAATAATTAAATAAATATAATATCCCAAAGCCGGGATAATATTTGATTACGAATTTAGTGAATATTTAAGTATTTATGTCCGTTATATATTGTGACTTTTTAACATTAATTGTTTATAAATGGGCATGAAAATTGCCAGACATAAATAGTATTAAATTTAACTTTGATTTTTAGGGGAAAAGCAAAGTTGTCGGTAAAAACTGACAATATGGCTTAAATAAAAAATGCAAAACTGGAAATAATTTATGGATTCACAATTTTCACAAAGAGTAAAGGATATACTTGGATATAGCAAGGAAGAGGCTATTCGACTCGGGAACAGTCATATAAGTCCTGAGCACCTTTTTCTTGGCATTCTAAGGGATGGTGAGGGAGTGGCGGTTGAAATACTTTTGAATCAGGGTATTGACCTTCTGGTGCTGAAGGGTTCAATTGAAAAAAGCATCCGGGTGGAAAGCCCGGTTCCCGTGGCTGATCATGAGATAATCCCGTTGCTGAGAAGCACTGAAAGAATACTTAAGCTTGTATATCTCGAGGCTAAATCGCTAAAAAGTCAGACTATTGATTCTGAACACCTTCTGCTTGCAATACTGAAGGACGATAATGCACTTGTAACGAGGTTCCTTGCTGAACTGGATGTTGACTATCAGTCAGTTCGCAGGGTTGTAGAAGCCGGATCGCCAAGCGCGAGAGCCGACTTTCCGAGGGAGGAAGACGATGAAGGTCAGGTGTTTGGCAGCGGACCGGGTAAAGGTCAGCAATCCTCATCAGCAAAACCTTCTTCCGACACTCCGGTGCTTGATAATTTCGGCATTGATCTTACGAAGGCCGCCGAGGAAGGAAGGCTCGATCCGGTCGTGGGACGCGAAAGGGAGATAGAAAGGCTTGCACAAATTCTTTCAAGGAGAAAGAAGAATAATCCTGTTCTGATCGGAGAACCTGGTGTCGGAAAGTCGGCAATAGCCGAAGGGCTTGCTCTCAGGATAACAAAAAAGAATGTTTCACGCGTGCTCTTTAATAAAAGGGTGGTTGCCCTCGATCTTGCCTCAATTGTCGCCGGCACCAAATACCGCGGGCAGTTTGAGGAAAGGATGAAGGCAATACTTAATGAGCTTTCCAAAAACGACAATATAATTCTCTTCATCGACGAGATACATACTATCGTCGGTGCCGGAGGCGCTACCGGATCGCTCGATGCTGCCAACATGCTCAAGCCTGCTCTTGCAAGGGGAGAAATACAATGCATAGGTGCCACAACTCTCGATGAATACCGGCAGCATATCGAAAAGGACGGCGCCCTCGAACGCAGGTTCCAAAAGGTGATCGTTGAACCTACATCCATTGAAGAAACAATTCACATCCTTCATAACATTAAGGAACGCTATGAGGAACATCATAATGTTATCTATACAGATGATGCAATTGATGCCTGTGTAAAGCTGACTAACAGATACATATCCGACAGGCACCTTCCCGACAAGGCAATTGATGCGCTCGATGAATCAGGATCAAGGGTTCATATTTCCAATATAGTGGTACCTGAAAAAATACTGTCGCTCGAAAAGCAACTTGAGGAGACAAAGAAGGAAAAGATGCTGGCTGTCAAGAACCAGAATTTTGAAAAGGCCGCAAGTTTCCGCGACAAGGAAAAGGATCTTCTTGATATGATCGAGCTTGAAAAGAAAAAATGGGAGAAAGAACTTGCGGTTAACCGCGAGACCGTTGATGCCGATAAGGTTGCAGAGGTTGTGGCAATGATGACCGGGGTACCCGTCCAGAGGATCGCCCAGACTGAAGGAACACGTCTGCTTCAGATGGCAGATGAACTCAAAGGCAGCGTTATCGGACAGGATGAAGCCATCCAGAAGGTCGTAAAATCGATACAGAGAAACAGGGCCGGTCTTAAAGACCCCAACAAACCCATCGGCACATTCATATTTCTCGGCCCTACCGGCGTCGGGAAGACACAACTTGCAAAGGTGCTTGCAAAATTCCTTTTCGATACCACCGACAACCTCATAAGGGTGGATATGAGCGAGTATATGGAGAAATTCTCCGTTTCACGCCTTGTTGGAGCGCCTCCCGGATATGTTGGTTATGAAGAAGGCGGACAACTTACTGAAAAAGTGAGAAGAAAACCATATTCCGTTGTGCTTCTCGATGAAATTGAAAAGGCCCATCCGGATGTATTCCATATACTGCTTCAGGTTCTTGACGAAGGTCAGCTTACCGACAGCCTTGGACGCCGGGTCGATTTCAGGAATACAATAGTTATCCTCACTTCAAACATTGGGACCAGGCAGATTGCCGAGTTCGGACACGGAGTAGGCTTCGATACATCTGCAAAAAAGGCAACAAGGGACGAACAGGCGAAAAGCATACTGCAGAAGGCTTTGCAGAAGACCTTTGCCCCCGAATTCCTTAACAGGATCGATGATGTGATAATGTTCAACTCACTTGGAAAAGATGAGATAAACAAGATCATCGACCTCGAACTGAAAGGACTTTATGACAGGGTAAGATCACTCGGTTATCAGCTCAAAATAGCTAACGCAGCAAGGGATTTCATTGCAGAAAGAGGCTTCGATGCAAACTATGGTGCAAGGCCATTGAAGCGTGCAATCCAGAAATACCTGGAGGACCCGATGGCAGAGGTTCTTATCAGGGCGGAACTGAAGGAAGGTGATACTATCTACGCCGGTTTCAATCCTGCGAAATCGGAAATCAGGATAAAAATTCATAAAAAAAAGGAACAACCTGAATTGCCTCCTGCAGAGTAGGATTCAGCTATTGAAATTTCGCGGAAGAATTTGCACAGCGACACTGAGAACCGCAGAGATCACAGGGAAAATTAACAAAATTTACTCTGTGCACCTCTGTGAATTCTCTGTTGACATCTGTGTAAGTTCTTAATAATAAACTATTTTACGGGCTTCCCGTAAAGATCGAATTCGGCAGATCCTGTAATCAGTATATCGTGGAATTCACCCGGGTGGAGATCATATTCAGTGCTGATAAGTACTTCATTATCGACCTCAGGACTATCATACTCTGTTCTTCCGGTAAAAAACTCTCCTTCCCTCCTGTCGATAATGACTTTATATATCTTACCGATCTTATTACTGTTCAGCTCTTCGGATACAGATTGCTGTACAGCCATGAGTTCAGCGACTCTTGCATCTTTTGTCCTCTGCGGGATTTCATCAGTGTAGTTCTTC
>JAAYUS010000206.1 GCA_012517605.1 Bacteroidales bacterium | reverse complement strand
GCAAAATCCCCGTGCCGAATTTCTTACTTCGCGTCCTTTGTGAAATACTTCGTGCCCTTTGCGGTAAAAAAAGTTTAATAAATCAGCTCCAATTTCGAAATCAGAAAGGAATTAATTTCCAGCTTTTTCTATTTTTGATCCTGACTTATTTCTTAATTTAAAACTTAATCTTAATCTTAACCTATAATTATGGATCCAAGAGTACAGCAGTTCATGTCGATGATAAAGACAAAAAATCCCGGGGAAACCGAGTTTCACCAGGCCGTGCAGGAAGTTGCCGAATCGTTGATCCCTTTTATTGAAGAGAATCCGAAGTATAAATATGCTAAGATACTCGAGAGGATAGCTGAACCTGAAAGGACAATAATATTCCGGGTACCCTGGCTGGATGACAAAGGAGAGATACAGATAAACAGAGGGTTCCGCATTGAGATGAACAGTGCCATAGGACCTTACAAGGGTGGATTGAGATTCCATCCGACTGTCAATCTGGGGATACTAAAATTCCTTGCATTTGAGCAGGTTTTCAAGAATAGTCTGACCACACTTCCTATGGGCGGTGGTAAAGGCGGATCGGATTTTGATCCCAAGGGAAAATCGGATAATGAGGTAATGCGATTCTGCCAGAGCTTTATGACAGAGCTTTTCAGGCATATTGGTCCCGAGACAGATGTTCCTGCCGGCGACATCGGAGTTGGCGGAAGAGAGATCGGATATCTGTTCGGCCAGTACAAAAGGCTTAAAAATGAATTTTCAGGTGTCCTTACAGGAAAAGGCATTGAATGGGGAGGATCGCTGATAAGGCCTGAAGCAACAGGATACGGTGCAACATATTTTGCACAGGAGATGTTGGCCACACGGGGTGAAACGATGCAGGGGAAAACCGTTTGCATATCAGGTTCAGGAAACGTTGCACAATATGCTGCGGAAAAAGTCACTGAACTGGGCGGTAAGGTTTTAACATTATCTGATTCTAACGGATTCATATATGATCCGAAAGGGATCGATGCAGACAAGCTCAGATATGTGATGGAACTGAAGAATATAAAACGCGGCAGGATCAGGGAGTATGCTGAAAAATTTGGAGTCGAGTATTACGAGGACAAACGTCCATGGATCATAAAGTGCGATATTGCAATGCCCAACGCCACTCAAAATGAGATAAATGAAGAAGAAGCAAAACTGCTTGTGAAAAACGGATGCATTTGCGTTGCCGAAGGGGCCAACATGCCATCCACACCCGAGGCTATAGAAGTATTTCTGAAGGCGAAGATACTTTATGGTCCGGGAAAGGCGGCCAATGCAGGCGGGGTTGCAACCTCCGGGCTCGAGATGACACAGAACTCGATGAGACTTCCATGGTCGCGTGAGGAAGTTGACGCCAGGCTTCATTCCATAATGAAAAACATTCATACCACCTGCGTTACTTACGGGAAGAAGGAGGATGGCTATATCAATTATGTTGACGGTGCGAATATCGGCGGCTTTGTCAAGGTGGCAAACGCCATGATCGCCCAGGGTGTTGTATGACGGAGCTTATTGACACACATACCCACATTTATCTCCCCGAGTTCGACAGCGACAGGGATGAAGTTATAGCCAGAGCAGTCAGCAGCGGCGTCAAAATCCTTCTGATGCCAAATATCGACAAGGATTCGGTAGCACCTATGCTTGCTGTGGAAAAAAAATATCCCGGTGTCTGCATGATTATGTTCGGCCTTCACCCTACATCAGTAAAGTCTGATTTTGAAATACATCTTGAAGATATTTTTCGTATTTCGCCGAATTATGATTTTAAAGCTGTTGGAGAGATCGGCATTGATCTTTACTGGGACAAGACTTTTATAAGAGAGCAGATCATTGCATTTAAAAAGCAGGTGAAATTTGCACTTGAAAAAGAACTTCCGGTTGTAATTCATGCGCGTGAGTCGTTCCGCGAGATTTTTGAAGCACTGGAAGATTTCAAAGGGACGGGACTAAAGGGTGTATTCCATGCATTTACGGGAACGATGTCGGATGCTGAAAAAGCCGTTTCAATGGGGTTCATGCTGGGGATCGGAGGTATTGTTACCTTTAAAAACTCGGGTCTTGATAAAATTGTAAGCGGAATAGGCATTGAAAACATAATATTGGAGACTGATTCCCCGTATTTAGCTCCGGTACCATACAGGGGAAAAAGAAATGAAAGTTCATATCTTTGTCTCATAAACAGAAAAGTTGCTGAGATTTCAGGATTGACACCGGAGGAGACAGCTTCTGTTACATATAGAAATTCAGTCCGGCTTTTTGGCCTGTGAAGCAAATGAAAGACAGAAAAGACACTTCGATACTGTTAATATATACAGGAGGAACGATAGGAATGATACATGATCCGGAGACCGGGTCGCTTATTCCAATTGATTTCAACCACATAACATACCATGTGCCGGAACTCGACAAGTTCGGATTTAATCTCGAGTCGGTATCCTTCAACCCGGTAAAGGATTCATCGAACATCGATCCTGATGTCTGGATAAAGATGGCCGAAACAATAGAGGAGAATTATGAAAAGTATGACGGATTTGTTGTTTTACATGGTACCGACACAATGGCATATTCAGCCTCAGCATTGAGTTTTATGCTTGAGAACCTTGCAAAGCCTGTAATCTTCACAGGCTCGCAGCTGCCGATAGGTCTCCTTAGAACTGACGGAAGGGAAAACCTGCTTACTGCGATAGAGATAGCTTCGGCAAAGGAAAACGGGCTGCCGCTGGTTCCGGAAGTATGTATCTTTTTCGACAATGAACTTACAAGGGGCAACAGGACCACCAAGTTCAGCGCCGAACATTTTGATGCATTCAACTCTCCCAATTATCCGCCACTTGCAGAAGTAGGGCTTCACCTTAAATATAATTACACGCTTATCAGGTATCCTGATCCGCGGAAAAATCTTATTGTACACAAGACTTTTAACACGAATGTTGCGATACTCAAACTTTTTCCGGGTATAGGCCGCAACCTCGTACAGGCCATATTAAACACCAAGGATCTCAGGGCAATAATCATTGAGACCTTCGGATCGGGGAACGCCCCGACTTACAGGTGGTTCATCGACGATCTGAAGTCGTTCATCGACAGCGGCGGCATTATTTTCAATGTAACCCAGTGTCATGGCGGGAGTGTGGAGATGGGGTTGTATGAAACGAGCAGGGAATTGCTGGCAGCAGGTGTGGTAAGCGGCAAGGACATCACTTCGGAAGCGTCGGTTACAAAGCTTATGCATCTTCTGGGGACGTGCGGGTCGAAGGAGGAAGTAGAGAAGTGCCTGGGGAAGTCGATTGCGGGGGAGATTAGTTAGGCGGTGAGCGGCGTGCGGCGGGCGGCATGAGGCGCGGGGCGGGCGGCAAATTCATTATCAATCACAGCAACCATATTCAGGGAAATAATCTTTGGCATCATTTTTTTTCGTATTTTCGCCGCGATTCTGAAGGAAAAAGTCACGATTGGAGAGATGCAGGAGTGGCTTAACTGGCACGCCTGGAAAGCGTGTGTACCTCAAAAGGGTACCGGGGGTTCGAATCCCCCTCTCTCCGCAACTCAAAATCATTCCCGTCCGCCAGCTGGCGGACGGGATTTTTGTTTTATGACTGTCAGAATGAGGTTCGCCTCAATGAGGAAAGGCATAAAACAAAAATCACTTACGACTAAAAGGAGTAAGGGAATGATTTTGAGTTGCCGGGATCCCCAAAAGGGATCGCCGAGGGCAATCCCATGTACTCACCCTCCCGGCCTCCCTCTCTGCTCCGCAAAGAGAGAGGAGAAGTTCCTGCATTAAAAGGTCTTTATCCTCTGCAAATAACTTATGCAGAATTGGCAAATCAACATTATTGATCAGCGAAGTTAATCCATTAAGTCACGGCCTCACCCCCTGACCCCATGCCATACCATGGAAGACCCTCTCACGGAGGGCGAGGGGGACATAAAAAAACTGCCCCCCGTTTAAGAGGGGCAGCCAACTTTCCTACTCTGGAATGTATTCTGATTGGAGTCAGAAAGTTTCTTTAGTTCTTCACAAGCCAGCCAGATTAGTATTTGCTTCATCTTTATGCCTGACTCATGTAATGCATTAATATATTACTATCAGCAATAAATCAGTTTTAAAAATTTAAAGTACTGTGAGACATTATACCTCCAGTAACAAATAAAATTTGAAATCACAAAACATCAATAATGAAAAAGAAAACCTTAGAACCTGATTAACAACATACAATAATAAGAAATTCTATGATCCGGCAGGTCAGACTTATTGCAGTTTTGACGAAATGCATCTTTTTGTTTATGAATGGGTAAGACTCAGGGTACATGACGCAAGACGCATGACACAGAACACAGTAAAGAAATGGGGATATGGGGAGAGCGGGAAATGACTTGAAAAAAATCGCTCTATGCCATAAAGCCGTCCCTGTAGCCGGGTTTCATCCATTCGAGGTTTTCGTGACGGAAAAAAGGAGCAAGCATTAACGCAAACTTCTGCATCTCAACCTTGTCCATCGGATGGAAATTACGAAGTATCTCAAGATTTGAATCAACAACTTTTTTACTGTCCATCCCGACTGCAATGCCGCTGGGACCATCAAGTGACAAGGCATATCTTACAAGATCCTCGGGATTTATTCCCTGTATAGTTTCTTTTGGCTTGACGGTCTTCATCAGCATGATCCCCATGCCCTTTGCCCTAGCTGCGGGAATAAGCGCTCCCTGCCGGTCCTGACCTGCTGTATAATGGTTCATTGCAAAAAGCATGCTGTCGAACCTTCCGGTATCTACCATCGCTTTAAGAGCCAAGGCATTGCCATGACCTGAAAATCCGATGAAACGTGTAATTCCTTCATCTTTACATTTAGAAAATACATCAAGAACGCCTCCCTTCCTGCAAATGCCGGCAGCCTCTTCTTCTGTTTCAACAGCATGAATCTTCAGCATATCGACATGATCGGTCTGCAAACGCTTAAGACTTTCCTCTATTTCTGCCTTTGCCTTATCGGGTTCGCGTGAGGCAATCTTTGTTGACAGGAATATCTCCTTTCTCCTCGATTTTATTATATGCCCGAGACGCTCTTCACTGATTGCCCCCGTTTCATTATTTACATAACTGTGAGCAGTATCCCAGTAATATAATCCGTTATCAAGGGCATAATTGCACATCTCAAGTGCCTCATCAAGTGTCTTGATATTCAGGAACCTGCTTCCCAGTCCGATCGCTATCCGCGGAATAACAACACCTGTTTTTCCAAGAACTGATGTGGGGAGTCCTTTCGGATCATAAGGGTTTATTGCTTCTTCCGGGAGACCTTTGTTCTCCGGGATCCCAAAATCCATACGGTTGCCTGCAACAACAACACCTGCACCCAGGGCGCTCTTCAGGAATTTTCTGCGTGATACCGGCTCCTTCATGATAATCTGGTATAAATGAATATTTGAAACAGGCTGACATACCTGATTTTAAAATTACAACTATTCTCAGGATAAAATCGTTCCTGAATGATTATTTTCAGTAAAGGCAGACTTGCACCGGGTTTGTTTTTTTCTTAATTTGGTATTGTCTCGTTGCTAATTTTTCAATGTTCAGGAATGCATTAAAGGGTGATTCCGTTCACCATTTATTATTGCGGATAAACAGACTGTTGCAGGGTGCCAGGTGCTGGGTGCCGGGAAGAAGGTGCTTGTTACTGGGTGCAGGGTGCTGGTTGCTGGGTGGTCTTTTCGCATACGGGCAAACATGTTCGATTATTTCAAACCATACAAATGTTGCCTGTTTTGGGGAATCGACAGGAACAATAAATATTACTGTAACCGGAGGCTCGGAGCCTTATGCATTTGTATGGACGGGACCGGGCTCATTTGCAAGTACAAGCCAGAACCTGTCAGGGCTTTCTGCGGGAACATACAATGTCAATGTTACCGGTAACGGTGGATCGTGCACCGGAACAGCAACAATTGTTATTGACCAGCCCGCACAACCTCTGACAATATTAAATCAGCCTTTAGACCAGACGGACTGCTATGGAAACACCGTTGAATTCAACGTTACAACTGCCAATTCATCAGGAAATGCAACCTACCGGTGGCAATCAAGGCCGCCGGGAGGCAGTTTTTCAGATATAGCTGGTGAGACATCGTCAGCGCTGACAGTTCATGACATCGGTGTGAACGGACTGAATATTGACGGCACTGAATACAGGGTCATTGTCAGTGATGACTGCGGCTCGGTCACCTCTGATCCTGCGCTTCTGAACATCAATTCAGTAACCGGAATGACGGGAAGAGTCAATCTTACAATCTGCGACGGCGGAGGCACGTCTTATGAAGTTTCGACAGATGGTCAGGTTACAGGATATCAGTGGTCGTTCAATGACGGAACCGGATGGCATCCAATTTCGGATGGAGCAGCATATTCAGGAACAACGACACAACAGCTGACAATTTCAAATGCGACCTCTGCTGAAACAGGAGGGTACAGGGTATCTGTGACTTTTGTCACACTCAACCAGCCGCCTGATTATTCAACATGTGTGATAACAACATTTACCCGGAACAGGAATCTTACAGTGCTTCCGCCTGTTTTGCCGCCTGTGGTAACTGCTGATCAGACTTTCTGTAATGCCGGAACTCCTTATCCCCTGACAGCTGCATCTGCCTCAGGAGGATCAGGACCGCCTTATTCTTATCAATGGCAGATAAGCACTGATAATGAAACCTGGAGTGATCTTACAGGAGAACGAAGTCTTACATACTCCCCTCCTCTCCTCCTTGCTAACACGTGGTACAGATTAGCTGTAACAGATGAAGGCACTCTGAGGTGCGGTACCGTTTACAGCTATCCTGTTACAATTACTGTCAATCCCCTGCCCGTGACCTCCCCCATTTACCATTACTGACTTTTTCTGAATTATAATTAAAAATTAAACTCATCATGAAAACAAAAAACACATTATTCAGGACAATTCTTCTGATGATCCTGTCAGCCAGCCCGCTGGTAACATGGGCACAACCAAGCACAACTGATCCGGATCATGCCTGCCTGAACTCAACGGAAGACTACTGGGTTATCAACACTCCCGGATCGACCTATAACTGGGTTCTTTCCGGAGGCGGTACAATTACAGAAGGTCAGGGCACCAGCGCTATCAGGATAAACTGGACTGCCCTGGGAACATTTAATTTAACGGTTACAGAGACACTCTCAAGTACAACAAACTGTTCAGGAGTGCCAATAACACTGAACATAATTGTTGATCCGCTGCCTGTTCCCACAGCGACTGCCAATACACCTTTTACGGGAGGCGACCTGAATCTTATCGGGGGACCGGGCGGAATGGCATCATATGCCTGGACCGGACCTGACGGATTTACTTCCAATCTGCAGAATCCGGTCATTACAGGAGTCACTGATGCTGCTGCCGGAACCTACACCCTGACAGTAACCAATGCTGCAGGATGTTCGGCATCAACGACCGTGAATGTTACTATCAATTCTGTGAACCTTCCTACGGCTGTTGCCAACACTCCTTGTGTCGGAGGTGATCTTAATCTTGTCGGAGGACCTTCAGGCATGGCTTCCTATTCCTGGACCGGACCCAACGGATTTACTTCCAATATGCAGAATCCGGTAATAACGGGAGTGACAGCCGCTTCTGCCGGGACCTATACGCTGACGGTTACAAACGCAGGCGGAGGTACTGCATCAGCTACTGTTGATGTTATTATAAATCCGGTACCGGCTCCTGCCATAACAGGTCCCAATCCTGTCTGTCAAAGTACTGACACAAGCACTGAAATCTACAGTACGCCTGCTGTCGCCGGAAACACATATAACTGGACAGTTGTTGGCGGTACGTTCAGCGGACAGGGGACCAACCAGATTGCAGTCAGGTGGACAACTCCGGGTGCAGGGTCGGTAAGTGTCACTGAAACAGTAATAAGTACCGGTTGCTCGGCTAATGCGACGATTGACATTAATGTTCAGCCGGCTCCGGTGACGAATGGAATTTACCATAATTAAGGCTGCAAGCTGAAAGTTATTGTTGTGAGAACAATTTTAAAATGCAATCTTGATACTGTTTGAAAGAGTCTTTCTTAACCGCAGAGAACGCGAATGAGGCGCAAAGAACGCGAAGTTAATGCATTAATATTTAATACTTTGCGCACTTTGCGCAAATCCTTTGCGAACTTTGCGGTTAACGGCTTTCGTCTTTCAAACAGCCTCAGGATGATTGCAAAAGGGAAAACAAATTGCTTAAAAGACAACTATACCTGATCGTCTTTAGCATTATGCAACTCATCTGCCTCAGTTCAGCCGGGCAGATGACAATGCCTGATCATGTCTGTTCAGGAGAGACAAGGCAATATTATGTTATTACCGGTGGAGATTCCGGTTCTACATTTACATGGTGGATCGATGGGAAAAAAATGGCAGGATATAACGTAAGCGAATTTAATTATACCTGGAATTCTCCCGGAACGTATTTGCTCGAAGTTCAGGAACGCTCATCAGATGGTTGTAAGGGACCGAAATTGTCAGGACTGGTTCTTGTAAATCCAGAACCTGTAATCCGGATAAGTGTATCTGATACACTGATAAACAACGGAGAAAGAGTGACATTTTCAATTCAGGATCAGGGTATTTTGATCTGGGGTAAGTGGATTTATGATCTTATTGTCGAACCTGAGGCGGGAATAACCGGGAATACAACAAGCGGGACATATACAAGTACAACAGCTCTGGAGGATATTCTTTTTACTTACGACAGGAAAATACACAAAGTTGTTTACAGGTTCGTTCCGTGCATTGTAAATGATGAGGGAGAAAGGATGTGTGAAGGGGAAGAGGTCTTAATCACTGTGTGGATATATCCGGGATCAGCAAACAAGGAAGTGTTAGTGGAGATCCCCGATGCCTTTTCGCCCAATGGAGACGGGATAAATGATGAGTGGAACATAAAAGGCATCGAATTTTATCCGAATGCATTGGTAACAATTTACAACAGATGGGGGCGATTGGTATGGAAGTCGGGGAAAGGGTATCCAGTCCCGTGGAATGGGAAAAGCAAAGGAGAAGATCTGCCGGTTGATTCGTATCATTATTATCTTGAGTTGCATAATGGAAGGAAGCCGGTTATCGGGACAGTAACAATCGTAAGGTGAGGATTTTCGAATAGGGCACAGGGGACAGGGCGCAGGGCTCAGGGCGCAGGGCTCAGGGCGCAGGGCTCAGGGCACAGGGCTCAGGGCTCAGGGCGCAGGGCTCAGGGCTCAGGGTTCAGGGCTCAGAGAAAAGGGAGCAGAAAGTTGGCAGTTGGCAATCTCCCAGGTCGCTTCTCTGAGAAAATCAGCATGAGTTCACTCTGCGTAAATCTGCGGGATATTCTTTTTAAACTTTTCCCGAAATTGCGTATTCAATCTTAAGCGAATCGAGGAATTGAAGTATGCATTGAACATGTACTCCCAAACCAATATTCAGAAATTGATTTTCAGTTACATCTTTTCCCTGTTTCTTTATTGAAGGTTCAAATCCCAGCGATATATGCATGGTCCTGCTCTGTATTGCCCATACATTGCCGTCGACATCAAAAACCGGTCCTCCGCTTTGTCCCATCAGTCCGGGTGATGAGGTTTCAATAAGTCTGATATCAAACCTCCCGTCTTTTGTTTTTCCCGATTCTATTGTTCTTGTGAAAATCCCATCGAGCGGAAACCTTGGTATGGGTAAGACGTTTGGAGCAAGAATGAATGAATTTTTTACTGCATCAAAGGTTGATTCCACTTTATGGAACGGAAATCCCAGTTTACAAAGCGAAGTACCATGTTTAAGTGTTCCCGGATCCCTGAATACAGGATAACCGGTAACACGACCAGGATCGAAGTTTTTAATCTGTCCTGTTGCCAGATCCAGTTCTTTATTAATCTCAAATTTTTCAATCCTGAAATCATCCGCACCCCACCAGATTGAATTATTAGTTATCCACTTTTGTTTTATACTGCTTTCCTCGAGTTTCTTTATTTTTTTCTTCTTTTGAAGATCCATCAGAGAAGGATCATTGATGATTTTTTCCTTATCCTCATTGAACTTCCTGATCTCGGATAAATCATTCTCACTTTTTATTTTTGACCGAAAGAGGTGGGCAACTGTAAGTATCCATCCTTCCTTATTGATTATTATAAATGATCCAAGACCGCTCGTAATTGTTTCGTCATAGAATCTGTTTGATACGATGACAGGCAGAGTGAATCTGCTTGCCATTTCATAGGCTTTTGCAAACATGTGTTTAATATCAGGTGATGTTTTAAAGGTAGAAATAAAATACGGAATACCGGCGTGACTTCATTCCCATGGCACAGAAAAACCGTACACCACAGGCCGCGAGCCGCACGCCGAATTATCTTCCTGCACAAATCTGTGAGAACCCAAAGCTTTAAAAGTTAATGTAGCCTTGCAAGTCGCCTTGCTTCGAAAAGCTGACGGCTGACAGCTGAACGCTGACAGCTGACAGCTAATTAGACATTTGTATGAAAAAATCTAAACAAATTTCGCAACAACAATACTATTTAGGCATTTATTGCCGTTTTGGAGTATAAATAATGGCCTAACAATTCTTTAAACCACTCTATGATCGATTTTTACCCTGTTGTTTTTTAAATGTTGCCAGTGAATTGCTCCTGTAATACCGATTAAGGTCAGTTTCTTTTTCAGAGAAGGAAGCAAAATTCCTTTGCATGATAAGAGGTTCAAGCTGAAGGAAAATCAGTAAAAAAGGAGAGATAAGGACGAATAGACGTCATGAGTACAAGGTAGTCCTGATTATATTGTTTCTAAATAATTCCACTTATGGAAGTATTTACATTATTGGTCAAAAAGTATACATATATATTGGATTTTAAATTTAATTTTAGTGCAGTTAATTAGTATATTGGATTGTGCAGGCCTGTTTGTAGAAACCACTGAAATATAGACAAATATCACTTGTCTTTCTGGTATACTGATGTTAATTATGGGTTGATAACTTTTTGCCGGCAAAGCTTTAGGCTTGTTGCCGGATTTGGGATTGTCACCTTCGGTTGAAAGTGAAACAAGTTACTTGAGAGAAGGATCAATAAATATTGTATTTGCCATTATCAAAGCTATTTACAGCTATGTAAACAGCTTTGTGCATATGCGGATGATCAGGGGTATGAGGTTGTTAGTTGTAGGCGCGGGGTTGTGGTTGGTGGGGGTGAGTGGATGGGGGCAGACGCTTAGTGGATCTGCAACAGTTACAACACCAATTTCATGTTATGGAGGAACTGCAACAGTAACTATCACTGCATCAGGTGGCAATACACCTTATACCTATACTTTTAATGGAGTCCCAAATTACACGGGAGTATTCACTGGCATAACAGCTGGAACAGCATATTCATGGTCAATTACAGACGCAACAACTCCAGAACCATCAAGAATTACCGGTTCTCTTCCTGTAACAGAACCTGAAATATTATCTGCTTCCGTAAATTCAGCTAATGTAACCTGCAACGGCCAAGACGACGGAACTATTACAATAACCGGGGCTGCCGGCGGCTACGGAACTTACCAGTATTCTATTAACGGCGGTGCTTCATGGCAGGCTTCTGGCAACTAT
>JAAYUS010000205.1 GCA_012517605.1 Bacteroidales bacterium | reverse complement strand
GACTATGTGGCGTCTGACGATTCTACAAGCAGGACGCGCTGTGGGGCTCAGAACTATGTTGTGCCTGCCAATTCTGATAGCCCCCTTTAGGGGGTTGGGGGCTAAATAGGTTTTGCGTTTGCGAGCAGGTATTTTTCAGCCTCCAGGTTCCAGATATAGTCATTTCCCGAAACTATCTCATGCAGGCCTGCATAAAAGGGATCACCCTTTCCCATCTCCGCGAGCTTATAGAGCGATACAAGAGGCATCGATATATTCGTGTAAATCAGTTTTTTGCCTCCCGGGATCTTAGGCAGATTCAACGTGGTGTCAACTACGGCATCCAGTCCGCCGACATGAGTGATCATGACAGCCGGATTTATCTTTCCGCTTTCCATCAGCTTCAATGATTCACGCATATCGTCAGTATTTCCTCCCGAAGTTCCGACAATATGAGTAAAGGCGTAATGCACATTGTAAAAATTGAATTCGGCTTTAAACTCCGGGTTGGTAGGTCCGGCAAAGAAATTAAGGCAGCCGTCGAATCCAAGGATGGCATCGCCCTGCTCAACAACCTGCCTGACCGGGGCAAAAACAAATACATCATCAAAACCATCCCCACCTGTAAGTCCTCTCATATATGCGACAGGATTGTCCACTTTACCGGTATTAACATATAAAAGCTTTATTCCCTCCTTCATAGCATTCTCGGGAGTGAACAGGCATGCAGCCCTTGCCAGGCGGCTGTCGTCAATATCGGTAACAACTATCATCTGAGGTTTTCTGTCCTGATGGAGGGCATAATCGATTGCCCCGAGCCCCATCGGACCAACACCGGCAAGAATGGCCATCTTTCCCTTTTCCTTTATCCCCATATTATGGTTATATGTACCGGGCGGAACATGATAACTTGCATGAAAAGCTCCTACAATGCACGACATGGGCTCTGACAGCGATGCCGGATAAAATGCCTCTCCCTCATAGGGGAGAAGAGAGCCGGCTTCCATAACAATGTCGGGAATTATTATATGTGTTGCATCGCCGCCGATATATCTGAATGAATATCCAGGTGCTTCAAGGGTGCCCATATGGTTCATGGCCGGCTGTATAGAGAATTTCTGGCCGGGCCTGAATTTATGCCTCCATTTTTTCCCGACTTCAAGGATTATACCGGCAAATTCATGACCGATAATCGTGGGATTAATATTTATATCGTCAGGTACCCTTTTATGGTCGGCACCCTGTAATGCTGCTTTATGCGACGACATGCATATGCTGTCGGAAACCACTCTGGCAAGGATCTCATCTTCCTGCATCTCAGGAAGCTCAAACTCCTCGAGTCTGAGGTCTTTCTTACCATAAATTCTGACTGCTTTAGTTTTCATTACTTAAAATTTACATCCCCCTTACCCCCTTCAAAGGGGGAATTTTAGATTTAGCCCCCATTCAGGGAGGATGGGGGGTCTTACCCGAGCATCACCTGTCCTCCCGTTACAGGTATTGCCTGTCCGGTTTCATATTCCTGGTCGATGATATAAAAGAGTGCTTTCGCCACGTCTTCAAGACGGCATCCGCGTTTAAGCGGCACCTGATCCTCATAATGCTTTCTTACATCTTCAATTGTCCTTGCACCGGGCACCTTGCCTGTTTTAAGGTACTGGACAAAAAGTCCGTTTTTAGGATCTGACCAGAGAGGTCCTTCATAGAAATTCCCGGGGCAGATGGAATTGACCTTTATCCTATATGGTGCAAGCTCGAGGGCAAACGACTGGGTAAGCCCGATTCCTCCGAATTTTGAACCGGCATATGCAAAATTCCTGTTGCTACCCCTTAATCCCGATTTTGAATTTATCTGGATAATATCCGTGAAGCATTCAGGTTTTTCCGAATTCTGGATCTTCATCACTTCTGATGCATATTTTGCACAATAGAAGTAACCGTTATAATTGATATTTGTTGTCCTGGAAAACTGATCGGGTTCAATTTCATCCAGCCCTCCGGCTTTAAGGATCCCGGCATTGCTGATCATTATATCCAGTCCTCCGAATTCCTTTACTGTTGATTCCACAAGGCTCTTTACGGATGCAGGATCAGAGACATCAGTTTTTATAAAGATGGCTTTATTAGGCTGCCTGGTTTTAAGAAGTTCACTGACGAATCTGTCGCCTGTCTCTTCATTCAGATCGGCAATGACCACATTAACCTGCTGCCTGTATAATGCTTCAGCAATGCCTGCCCCGAAACCCTGAGCTCCACCCGTAATTATTGCAGTTTTATTGCTGAGCCTGTTCTCCTGCCCTGATTTCTGTGCAACCTTGCGTCTGTAATTTTCAACCTCCCATTTATCGATGAACATTGTCTGATCGGGGGTCAGGGCTTTTGTTCCACCGCATAGTGAGGAGTAATGGCTGACTTTGATCAGGTCCTCGAATACTTCCAGTACGGAGTCGGCTGCAGCTGCTGAATTATCAACAGCAAGTATTCCTGCATCCTTAATTACTATCACTTTGGGAAGATATCCGTATTCATTCCTGAATCTCGGAAGCTGCATCCTTAGCGAATCGAGTATCTTTTCAGCAGATCCCGACTGGGCGATATACATGTATCTTGTTTTGCAGTAGACAATTATGTCGGGTGTAAGAGGAAGTGAAATCTTATGGAATTCCTGTTCGCTCCTGTAATATTCTGCTATCAGGGAGTCGTGCCTGTACCGTATCACCTTCGGTCTTTCGTCTGAAAGCATCATCCTCAGAGCGGGAAGAACGCTGTTCAGTACCGGGTTGAAAGGAAGCTGCAGGGGATCGGAAAGAGGCTTTACAATTGTTCCTATAGCCGAAATGATCTCATCATATTTTTCTCTTATCTCGTCAACAGAATCAGCGCTCACGAATGAACCGTGGTTTTCGAGAAGTATTATCTGAGGATCTGAAGAATATTTTTCCCTCCATGAGAGGATCTGGGATTCCAGAGATTTAAACAATATATAACCAGGATCGGTGTAAGGCACGAACATAGCTTTTTCACCAAAAAGTCTTGTCACAGTATTCCTTGCATTCCGGCTGCACAATACACCGTTGATAATTGATGGATGTAGGTGAACAACAAATCTGTACCTTATGAGGTCATGAAGTGAAGTTTCAACAGAAGGTCTTAGGTTTTGTCCCGGATCAATTATGGCCGAATAAAGATCGTTCTTAACCTGCTCCTCCCGTAATACTGTATCGTCAGGATATACTTTCCGGGAAATTATCCTCAGCCTGTCCCTGTTCAGAGCCACCAGTCCCTTTTCATCAAGTTCGGCAAGGGATGTTCCGCTGGCTTTTATCCAGAGAGTATGTTCGTCCTTGAAGGAAGTGTTGCCCCCGCCTGCAATCACGTAATCCCTGTTGCTTCCGTAAAACCGGGAGACATTTATCAGGTCATTAAGTTCCGGCCTCATATATTCAGTTATTTGATAAAAAGTATTCGATCACGAGCCTGCCCAGATATGTCAGTTCTCTTTTCTGATCATAACTCGGTGTGCCGTTGGCAAGCATATAACCCTGCATTCCCCTGGCCCTTAAATACTGATGGGCCGCGGTTAGGCATGCACCTTCCCATGCAATTGTTCTGAGCTCTTCACTCAACTCGGCTGTTCCGCGGGCAGTTACCCTGAGCGGTATCATTTCGGGAGTGTTATGTTCTGTACCAAAAAGGACAATGTAATTCTTCCTGTGAAAAAATTTCACGAATTTATCAAGTATCTCAGCATCGTTCCTTCCGGGAATAAGCTCAATGCAACCTATCTTCATGGAGGAGAGAGAGGAATGAAGCTTTTCCATATCCCTTTCAAATTCAGTGAAATTTCCCGAAGGGTCGTCAAGGAGCACAGGATAGCATGGAATTCCGCCTGCATCAAGGATCAGCCTGATAATCTTTCCGATGGGCAGGAACGATTCTTCTTTTTCCTCGACAAATGCTGCTCCTCCGCTTTTGAGCAGGTTGGAACGGATCTCATTCTCGAGGCTTGCCGGATTTTCTATCCCCGATAAGGATTTCTTGCCGCCATAAATCTGTTCAATGAATTTCAGCCTCTCAGCAGGATCGGGATAATTTTTTTCTGCAAGTGTCCTGACTGCTTTTGCCAGGTGTCTTTCCCTTACAAGCTCACGGGCAAATTCCTTTTTTACAGCTTCATAGGAAAGCGACAGAGAAGGATTTACTGCCGTGATGATCCTGTTCATTTTATCTATCATCAATCTGATCTGGTATTGAGTCTCCCTTTTTACCGAATTGAGCCTGAGCTTCTGGAAAAACCCCGGTTTGAACGGATAGTCGAGCCCTTTCCCGCTGAAATATATCCTGCCGGGATTGTTCGGATCGTTTATGCGGATCCCTTTAAGCTGCTCGTTTTTCATCAATCCGATGAATTCAATATTGAAAAGGGGGAATATCCTGTTTTTCAGAGAACCGGTGTAAAAGTCGTCATAACCATCTGTGACGAAGAAGTCATTGATGCCAAGAACTGAAATATTCTCCTGTTTTCCCATGGTGAAAACGGTTTCCATGTCAGGAAATGCGCTGAAGGAAAATGGTGTATGAATATGGCTGTTGGCTTCGCGGTAAATGGGAATATTGTTCTTTTCAAACTTCTTCCTGAGCTCGGCAGGTGTAGGCAGATCTTCGAGAAAATGTTTATTCACAACAAATTATTTAAGTAAAATCTTTCAGTGTATGTCAATAGTTTATACTTTGTTCTTTATCAGCTAGCATACACGTTATCTGAACAATTTATCTATTTCGCTTATTTGTTCTTTTGACAATGGTCTGGCTCCGCCCTTTATCTCAACAATAAGGGTCATTTTTGCTGCATTTTCAAGCACTTCAAGCCTGTCGAATGCCTGGAGAAGAGATGAGCCGGCAGCAAGAATGCCATGGTTTTCGAGGAGCAGTATGTCGGATCTGGAAATGTATTCTGAAACAATTTCAGCAAGGTCTGAAGTTCCCATAAGGGCATAGGGAACAAATGCAGGATCACCGCATACAGCTCTTGCTTCAGCAGTAAGGCTTGTGTTTATTCCGGGCGTCATTGCTGTGAAAGCTGTGGCAAAAAGTGGATGGGCATGTACAATTGCTGAGACATGCTTATTCTTCCTGTAAATTAAAAGATGCATTCCCAGCTCAATTGACGGTTTAAGTCCGGGAGTCAGATTCTCTCCGTTAATATTGACTATCCCGACTTCATTCCACTTCATCCTTCCTTTATCGGTTGCAGACGGGGTGATCACCACAATGTCGTCCGTGATCCTGCAGCTGATGTTTCCTCCCGATGTTGTTGTAAGGCCCTGCCTGTAAAGTCGCCTCATGAATCTGGCGACTTCTTTGCGCTCATTTTTGTATGGGCCTTCCTTTTCCATCAATTCAATATCACTTAACGAGATCAATAACTCCGTCAAGGATATATTGCGGCCTGTAGGGGAAGTTATCAATTTCTTCCCTTGAAGTTATACCGCTTAATACAAGCAGAGTATCTATTTCGGATTCCAGCCCGCATCTTACATCCGTATCCATTCTGTCGCCAATCACGATTGCATCCTCCCTGTTCACCATAAGTCTCTTGAGGGCTATCCTCATCATAAGAGGATTGGGTTTGCCTACAAAATATGCCTTTTTCCCTGTAGCTATTTCTATAGGGGCAATCAGTGCTTTGGTAGAAGGGGCAATGCCGTTTTCCACCGGGCCGCTGACATCGGGGTTTGCACCAATAAGCCTTGCTCCCTTAAGAACAAGGTTGACAGCCGTCTGAATGCTTTCGAAATTATAGTTATGGGTATCGCCGACGACAACATAATCGGGATTCACATTATTGATTGTATATCCAAAGCTGTACAAGGCATGTATGAGACCTGCATCACCGATGATATAAGCGCTGCCGTTTGGCTTCTGGCTGGCAAGGAACCCGGCTGTGCCGAGTGCACTTGTGTAAAAATGTTCCTCACCAACATCTATTCCAAGCCTGTCAAGCTTTTCATGGAGTTCTTTAGGGGTCCTTTCGCTCGAATTTGTGAGGAACAGAAATCTCTTTCCCGAGTTCTCGAGCCATTTTAGGAATTCAGGAACTCCCGGCAGAAGTTTGTTTCCGTGGTAGATCACACCGTCCATGTCGATGATGAAGCCCGACTTTGCCTTTATCTTTTGAATGACACTTTCCATATTGTTTTTGTTATGTCCTGTAAAGATATAAAAAGGAACTAAACACCTTCCCTGTTAAGCTTCAAAGACTTTTCATAAGAAAGGTCTGATCCGGATTTATGACCTTTCAGAGGAATTATTTTCTCATGTATGGCATCAATTATCCAGCCGGGTTGCGGGAAAAAATACGTTTCCATTTCGTGAGCAGGGATGATCCAGTTCCTTGAACCGACAACCACAGGCGGCGCATCAAGATAATCGAAGGCAAGTTCGGTAACTGTTTGTGCCATTTCCTTCAGGAAGGATCCCCTTGAAGAAGCATCGCTGGCAAGGACAATCTTGCCGGTTTTCCTGACAGACTCGATCACGGGTTCATAATTAAATGGAACAAGAGTTCTTGCATCAATGACCTCTGCATTCATCCCATATTTTCCCTGAAGTATGTCGGCAGCCTTGAGCACCTGGTACAGTGTTGCTCCGATTGTCAGTATCGTTATATCATTACCGCTTTTTTTAATATCAGGCTCACCAAGCGGTATTTCGTAATATCCTTCAGGAACTCCGGGTTTATGGAACATTTCTCCAATATCATAAATTCTCTGGCTTTCGAAGAAAATAACAGGGTCTGTTCCCTGAAGGGCGCTGTTCATAAGTCCCTTTGCGTCATACGGCGTTGCAGGGAAGACAACCTTCAGTCCGGGTATGTGTGCAACCAGCGAAGACCAGTCCTGGGAATGCTGTGCACCATACTTCGATCCGACAGAGACCCTTATCACGACAGGCATTTTAATGAGGTTTCCGCTCATGGCCTGCCATTTCGGGAGCTGGTTGAAAACCTCATCTCCCGATCGGCCAAGGAAATCGCAATACATTATCTCGGCAATCACCCTTCCTCCGCACATGCCGTAACCGATGGCCGTTCCGACTATTGCACCTTCTGAGATTGGGGAATTGAAAAGCCGGTGATACGGAAGAGCCTCAGTTAATCCGCGGTAAACGGCAAATGCACCCCCCCAGTCGCGGTTTTCTTCACCCCAGGCCGCAAGTGTCGGGTCCTTGTAAAAACGGTCGATGACAGCTTCGAAGATCCCATCGCGAAGCTGGTATGTTCTGGCTTTTGATACAGGTTTTCCTTCACTGTCGAGATGAAATCTTTCTTTCGTTTTTATGGATTTCACCCTTGGATTTTCTTCCATCGGCATCAGGACATCCGGTTTTCTGTCGTCCATTCTGTCAACCGACTGGTTTGAAAACATCATACTTCCGATAGCATCCGGATCGCTAATCAGGTCGAGACGCGGAGAGATTTCATCACTTACCGTCAGTTTGAGAATGTGGGCAAGAAGTTCACCTGCATCTGAGCGTATTTCGTCGAGGAGTTCGGTCTTTGCAACACCTGCTGCTGCAAGCTGTTCCCCGTATGTTGTTATTGAATCGACTTTCTGCCATGCTTCAATTTCCTCCTTCGACCTGTATGATGAAGCATCGGAGGGGGAGTGGCCGCTTATTCTGTATGTAAGGGTATCAAGCAATACAGGACCCCGCCTTTTCTCCAGGATCTCCCTTTTTCTTCTGAAGGCGTCAATAACAGCCAGCGGATTGTAGCCGTCGATCCTTTCGGCATGCATCATGTCAGGATTTACACCTGCTCCGATCCTTGCCAGAATTCCGAATCCCATTGTTTCGCCCATGGTCTGACCGCCCATGCCGTAAAGGTTATCCATGAAGTTGAAAATAAGGGGTAGTCCTCCCATGTATTCTCCCTGCCATAGCTTTGTATACTGATCCATCGTGGCAAATGAGATACCCTCCCAGACCGGTCCGCAGCCCATTGATGCATCCCCGATATTGCAAACGACAATTCCGGGCTTTTTGTTGATCTTTTTATAAAGTGCGGCGCCGACCGATATGTCGCCCGAACCACCTACTATTGCATTGTTTGGATATATTCCGAATGGAGTGAAGAAGGCATGCATTGAACCGCCAAGACCCTTGTTGAATCCGTTCTCCCTGGCAAATATCTCAGCCAGTGCACCGTAAAGAAGGAAACGAACCGCCAGTTCTTTTACAGAACCTGAAAAACCTTTTTCGACGACAGACAGGGCTTTCCCTCCGAAATAGTGCTGCATTATATTATAAAGGTTGTCTTCATCAAGCTTATGGATCGCCGACAAGCCTTTTGCAAGTATTTCGCCATGGCTCCGGTGAGATCCGAAAATATAATCATCAATGCCAAGGGTGTATGCCATGCCAACTGCTGCAGCTTCCTGTCCAATTGAAAGATGAGCCGGTCCGGGATGATTGTAGGATATTCCCCTGTATTCATTTGTTGTCTTTATGAGGTTGAGCATCGTTTCAAATTCCCTTATGATGACCATGTCGTGGTAGATCCTCACAAAATCATCAGTTGTGAAGTTCTTTTTTTCCTGTTCTATGGTAAGATTGTACTGGTTTACAGGTATCCTTCCGAATTCTATGAATTGTGGTCTGCGTACATCTTCCGGATTAATATTCTGACTCTTAGGCATATCTCAAACTTTTTTCTTTTCTGTTCTTACTTTCTTAATTTTCTTACTTTCTCCTTTCTAAAGAGTAAAACTCTCAATCTCCTTTTTGATTTCCCTTAGGAACAATGTTGCAGGTCCTCCGTCTATGGCACGGTGGTCGTAGGTGAGTGAAAGGCCAATATATGGGACGAATCCGAAAGTGTTGTTACCGAGGTCAGCCGGCCTGTTTATTATTGTACAAACTCCGAGGATGGCGGTTTGTGGAAGGTTTATTACCGGGGTGAACATTTCCACCCCATAGTTTCCCAGGTTTGACACTGTGAAAGAAGCTGCCGTACTTTTTATGAGTTCGGGATCTATGCTTCCTTTTTTGCAGTCGTCAGCGACTGATTTCAATGAACGCGAGAGAGAAACAATATCCATGCTGTCGGCATTCCTTACTGCCGGAACCATAAGTCCTCTGGGAGTGTCGACCGCTATTCCGAGGTGAACACTTTTGAATATCCTCATATGGTCATCAAGAAAATGGCTGTTGGCTTCCGGGAACCTTGACAATGCCTTTATGACACAGTAGCAGATCATGTCATTCAGGGTAATATCAGCCTGTTCTGCCCTGCCGGCTGACAGATTCTCCTTTATCCTGCGCCTTGCTTCCAGAAGACCTCTTACGTCGGCGCTCATATGATGTGTAAGCTGTGCGGAGTTCATCAGTGAGGCATGCATTGAACGTGCAATCAGCTTTCTGACGTTTGTGAGAGGCTTATCCGTAAATTCATCAACGCCATTGGAGACCAGAGGTGATCCGGTATATGCTTCCTGACCTGCATTCATGATGTCGCTGCAGAGTATTCTGCCGTTGGGGCCCGATCCCCTGATCTTGCTGTAATCGATTCCTTTTTTTTCCGCAACACGTCTGGCCCGGGGTGATATCCTGATCCTTCCGGCGCCGCTTTCCGGGACCGGGATCTGCCTTTTTTCATCATGATTTCCGATTTCCGGCCCGGGCAGAAGAATGGCTCTCTCTTCTTTTCCGGCAACGACGCTGTCAGAGGTTTTTGTAGCTTCGATGATTTCACCCGGGGAACCTATTACAGCAACATTGGCAAGCACAGGCACTTCTGCTCCCTCCGGATAAAGGATATCGAGAATTGTCCCATCGGCAGCCGATTCAAAATCGAAGGCTGCCTTGTCGGTTTCATAGGAGAACAATATATCCCCTGTTTTTACCTGTTCTCCCTTTTGCCTGAACCATTTGGTGATTAT
The DNA here is from genome assembly GCA_012517605.1 of Bacteroidales bacterium. Taxonomy (GTDB): domain Bacteria; phylum Bacteroidota; class Bacteroidia; order Bacteroidales; family VadinHA17; genus LD21. The sequence goes on along the minus strand of JAAYUS010000205.1, from coordinate 462 downwards.
GCAGGTCTCAACTGATTGTCCCTGCTTAGGCATTATTACAGGAATTGCCATTATTCTTAAGGTTGTAGGTTATTGATTAACTTGTTATTATAAGTTGATTAAAATCAATTATGTAAATGATCTATATCAATGATTTAATTGAGATTACAAAAATAAATAATTAAACTTGTATTTACAAGTAAAAAATCCTATATTTACACGAAAAATATCCGGACGCAGGAAATGGGATCTGTTCCTCAGTACAGGAGGCTTTATGAATTGCTCCGTAAGCACATAAAGGAAGGTGTTTACAGGGAAGGTGATCTTTTGCCGTCGGAGAATGAGTTGTGCCGGATATATGAAATGACGCGCCCCACGGTACGCCAGGCTCTGGGATGTCTGGCAACCGAAGGTTTTATAAGGAAGCATCAGGGGAAGGGGAGCATTGTTCAGAATCAGCAGAGGGACATAGGGATTCTTTCG
>JAAYUS010000204.1 GCA_012517605.1 Bacteroidales bacterium | reverse complement strand
TGGGTTTTGTTTATTAAACAATCAGAATTTTCAAATCTAATCTTTTTTGGAAAGGCTGCAAAATAAATTCAGGATACCTTGCCTGAATGACCTGACTTTTCCCTCGATTTTACTCCCAGATAACCCCCGTGATGGCGTTTGGAATAATCTTCCGCAGTAAAACCTATCCTTTCCATCATAAGCACCACAAGTGCATCCCCTATCACCGTAAACACGGTTGTTGAGGTTGTGGGTGTGAGCCCCAGGGGACAGACTTCAGATGGAGAACCCGTGGAAATGAAATAATCAGCCTTCAGGGCGAGGGGACTGGCATCATTGCCTGTAATGACTATAACTGGTATGGAAGGGAATAAACTGTTCTTCAGGTCTATAAGTTCTATGATTTCACGTGTTTTTCCTGAATTTGAAATTGCCAGCAGGACATCATTCTCCTGAAGCACTCCAAGATCACCATGCTGGGCTTCACTTGGATGAAGGAAAACTGCAGGTGTACCTGTCGAACTGAAAGTGGTTGCTATATTGTGTGCAATCTGCCCGGCTTTTCCCATGCCGCTGGTTACGAGTTTACCGTTTTTTTTATGGATATGCTCGTAGATTATTTCTGTTACCTTGTCAAAACTGTCTGTAACGGGTATCTTTTTTATTGCCGAAGCTTCACTTTCAAATATCTTTTCTACTCTTTCCTTCATAGCTGAAAATTGAAAACGGGTCCAAATTTAATCAAAAATAAGGCATTGTTAAGTTTATTGGGCAGTTTGTTGGTTCTTGAATGAAATTTACAGGAGAAGTAATATGTTTACATGAACCTGGTCCTTGAAAAATGTTTAACTATCTGGTAAAAATGTATGAATGTTTTTATGAATCGTTAAAAAAAAGGTAGAAATTAGCTTTAATTAAAAACTAATTAACAAAATAAAGCAAAAGCCCATGAAAAGACATCTTTCCCTTTTTACAACAATAATACTGTCTTTGGTTTCCATCGTTATGCAGGCGCAATTGCCGGAGCAGCTTATCAAGATTGTTGTATCACCAGATCATGAGAACTGGCAATATAATACCGGCGAAAAAGTGAATTTCTCTGTTCATGTGTTTTATCATCTGAATTATCTTAAGGGTGCAAAAACCTGGTATGAAGTCGGCCCTGAAAAGATGGAGCCAGTTAAAAAAGACTCTCTGATCCTTGACGGTAAGCCTTTTAAAATAGATGCCGGAACACTGAAGACTCCCGGATTTTTGAGATGCATTGTTACTGTGGAATTTGAGGACAAGAAATACAGAGGTCTCGCAACTGCCGGATTCGATATTGATCAGATCAGACCAACAGTAAATCTTCCGGAAGATTTTATGGAATTCTGGGATGCAGCAAAAAAAGAGCTTGCCAGGATTCCTGTCAATGCAAGGATGACACTGATGCCTGAAAGATGTACGGAAAATATTAATGTCTATCATGTCAGCCTGCAGAATATCGGGAACTCAAGAATCTACGGAATAGTTTCCATTCCCAGGAAGGAAGGTAAATATCCTGCAATACTTGAAGTCCCTGGTGCAGGCGTGAGAGCTTATTCACCTGACATAAGTCTTGCTGAAAGGGGTGTCATAACATTTGTGATAGGGATCCATGGCATTCCGGTCAACCTCGACCCCGGTGTTTATCTTGATCTTGGAAATGGAGCTCTGCGAGAGTACTGGACCTTTAATATGGATAACAGAGACAGGTATTACTATAAGAGAGTCTATCTCGGATGTGTCAGGGCGAATGACTTCCTTGCATCTCTTCCACAATATGATGGTGCAAATCTTGCTGTCATGGGAGGAAGCCAGGGGGGAGCCCTTTCGATTATAACGGCTTCACTTGATCCCAGGATTAAATACCTCGGCTCATTTTATCCGGCCTTGTGTGATGTTACCGGTTATTTATCGGGAAGAGCAGGGGGCTGGCCTCATTTCTTTGACAGAAATAATCGTAACTTCCACAACACAAAGGAAAAGCTTGAAACAATAGCCTATTACGATGTCGCAAATTTTGCCAGGAATATAAAAGTCCCTGGCTTCTACAGTTGGGGTTTCAATGACGAAACATGTCCGCCAACATCAATGTATGCCGCTTATAATCTCATAAGTGCAGAAAAAAATCTGAATCTTTTTCTGGAGACGGGACACTGGACTTATCCGGAACAAAACAATAAACTGCAAAACTGGATTTTAGGCATGCTTACTAAAAACTAAAATCTGAAGAGTCATTTATCTTAATGCTGTTTTAATTAAACAAAAAAAAAATTTAAATACGGACATTTTTTTGATGAACGGTCTCTTTTTTGATTTGAACGGACATCTTCGTTGGGTATATGAACGAAATGTTGTGTTTAAATATGCTGATAAGCCTCAATTTTAGGCACTTTGGAGATCCGGGAATTTTGACAGGAACGTGGGATATACTAACTTTGAGAAGAAGATATTTTAGGTTAATAAAGTACTGTACGATAGACTTGAATTTGATAAATTTATCCTGATGTTTAAGAATTACCCTGTTACGAGGGAAAGCCTTCGCCTGAAAGCGTCGGGAATTTTTCATAAATACTCGGTTCCGAGATGGATGCTGTTCACTCATGATATCTCATCTGTCTTCGCGACTTTTCTTGTTGCTTATCTTCTGCGCTTCAACCTTATAATTAATGATATTTCGTGGGATGAAGTTCTTGTTCACGGATTTATCACAACGGCGGTCTATACCATAGCGATGATTGGATACAGGTCCTATTCAGGACTTATAAGGCATACGACACTTACTGATGTGACCCTTGTTTTCGCTGCCACCAGCACAGCAACACTTGTACTTTTGGGCCTGATAGTAATAGAAGATGCCTTTGGTACTTCTGCACTTTACCGGATTCCAATGTCAGTAGTTTTAATTCACTATTTCCTGCTGACTGTCTACCTTTTTGTAATGAGGCTTTCGGTTAAGCTTCTTTTCAGATTTGCAACAAGTTCCATTAAAATCAATGTCAGAAAAGTTCTTATTTATGGTGCTGGAGAGATGGGTTTTGTCGTAAAAAGGGTATTGATGAGTGATCCTCGTGGTGATTTTTATGTTGCCGGGTTCATTGACGACAGCCGAATGCTACAGGGTAAAAAGATAAATGGAATTCATGTGTTTGGACCTGAAATTCTTTCCTCCCCGTTTGTTACCAGGCACAATATAAAGACTCTCATTCTGGCAATCCGCAATTTTCCGCCGGTAAGGAAAAGTGATGTTATCAGAATAGCCATCGACAACAATCTTGAAATACTTGAGACACCTGCCATAGAAAAATGGCTCCACGGACATCTTGAACTGAAACAATTGCAGAAAGTCAAACTTGAAGATCTTCTCGGACGGGAGCCGATTCGGCTGGATATGGAAATTATAAGAAAAGGCCTTTCAAAACGGACAATTCTTGTGACAGGTGCTGCGGGTTCAATAGGTTCCGAAATTGTCAGGCAGCTTTCAAGATTTTCGGTCCAGAAAATTATACTTGTTGACCAGGCTGAAACTCCTTCATTCCACCTTGAGAATGAACTTAAGAAATCCTTCAGCCATGTCAAATTCAAGATTCACCTTGCGGATATCACCAATACCGACAAAATGGAGCTTATCTTCCAACAATACCGCCCCGAGATAGTATTCCATGCTGCAGCTTATAAACATGTGCCGCTGATGGAAGAAAATCCTCATGAAGCATTGCGGGTAAATGTTGGTGGCACAAGGATACTCGTCGAACTTTCAGTAAAGTACGGCGTCAGGAAGTTCGTAATGATTTCAAGTGATAAATCCGTGAATCCCACAAATATAATGGGAGCCTCGAAACGTCTCTGCGAAATGATAATCCAGACAAAATCGATGATGAACGGCATTTCAACGCAGTTCGTTATCACACGCTTCGGTAATGTCCTCGGATCAAACGGAAGCGTAATACCGTTGTTTAAAAAGCAGATAGAAGAAGGAGGACCGGTAACTGTTACACATCCTGAGATCACCAGGTATTTTATGACAATTCCTGAAGCCTGTCAGCTTGTTCTTGAAGCTGGGTTCTTAGGTAAGGGAGGGGAAATATTCGTTTTCGACATGGGGAAACCTGTCAAAATCGATGATCTGGCGAGAAATATGATACGACTTTCCGGACTTGAGCCTGACAAGGATATACGAATTGAATATACTGGACTGAGGCCGGGAGAAAAACTTTATGAGGAAATACTCTCTCGCGATGAAGAGATGTCCTCAACACTCCATGAGAAGATCAAAATCGCAAAAGTGGAGAAAAATGATTACAGAAAGGAAGTCTTGAGAGCTATAATTGCACTGAAAGATGTTTATGATTTAACTGAAAAGGAAATCATTGAATTATTCGAAGAACTGGTGCCGGAGTACAAAATCTCAAAAGAGCAAAGCAACGGTCATTTCCTGGAAAACATTTCAGTAAAGGAAAAAGTAGGGTAGCATTTGAAGAAAACTGTTCAAAAATCCTCACATAAATGACAATGCCTGAAAATCAAATGATTTTCAGGCATTTTTGTGATCCCGAAGGGATTCAAACCCCCAACCTTCTGATCCGTAGTCAGATGCTCTATTCAGTTAAGCTACGGGACCATTTTTCATGTCAGGGGGCAAATATAGTAATTTTTATCCTTATTTTGTTCCGGGTTAATATTTCTGATACTGCAAAATATTTTAAATTTTATATCGTTGGAAAATTCATACCATAAACCTTTTTGTTATGAGAAAAGCATCAGGCATCGTGTTGAAGATTTTACTGGGTTTGGTTCTTGCCATTGTTATATTCTTATTTTCGATTCCGGTGATCTTCAAGGATAAAATTAAGACAACCATTGAAAAATCAGTAAGCGAATCGATAAATGCCAAAGTAAGTATTGAAGATTACAAACTTGGCTTTTTCAGGAATTTTCCAAAACTGACACTTTCACTCGATGATTTTTCATTATCCGGCATTAATGAGTTTGCTGGAGATACATTGCTTCGGTGTAAATCAGTTAGCCTTGTATTCAACCTTGGCAGCCTGTTCAAAAAAACCGGCTATGAGATAAAATCAGTAGTGCTGCAGGATGCTTCACTCATGGCGCTCGTTAATAAGGACGGCAAGGCGAATTGGGACATAATGAAGGATAGTGGACCTGAAACAGTAACTGTTGCCGGCGAACCTGAGTCGGCTGTGAAAATTCTTCTCCGGCAGGTTAAGATACTTAACTCCTCAATTACATATATCGACAGGGAATCGGACATGGAAGCTTTTTTACGGGATATAAATGCTGCCATGTCTGGCGATCTTACTTCAAGCGTCACAAACCTTGAGATCAGGATGAAGGCAGGTGATGTTACCTATCTCATGGATGGGATCAGATATCTCAATAAAGCCGTGGCTGACGCAGATGTTCACCTGAAAGCCAACCTCGACAGCATGAAATTTTACCTTTCAGACAACTACCTGCTGCTTAATGATATGCTGCTTAACTTTGAAGGGATGGTTGCAATGCCGGGTGATGATATTGAAACAGACATTGCTTTTAAATCAGGTAAGTCGTCATTAAAATCATTTATGTCGCTTATCCCGTCAGTTTATATGTCGGGCTATGAAGATCTGCGTACTGAAGGAGAATTTACTTTCGAAGGGACGGCAAAAGGGGTTTACAGTGATGCTGACAGTACAATTCCTGATGTGGCGTTGTCGTTTAATGTACGTGGCGGACTGGTAAGCTACCCCTCATTGCCTGAAAAGATCCAAAACATAAATATTAAATCTGATGTCTATGTCGATGGCAGGGATATGGATAAAACCACAGTCGATGTAAGCAAATTTCATATGGAACTTGCCGGAAATCCGTTCGATATGAGCCTGCTGCTTAAAACTCCCGTGAGCGATCCCGATTTCAATGTTTCTATGAACGGTAAGATCGACCTGACCGCCCTGTCAAAAGCGCTTCCTCTTGACAGTATTTCATTGTCGGGACTGATTGACATTGCAGTGAAAATGGCAGGAAGGATGTCGATGCTCGATAATAAGCAATACGACAGATTCAGTGCACTTGGCAATATGAGCATTAGCAACATGGCGGTGGAAATGGCCGGATACCCCGGCATAAAGGTAGAAAAGGCAGGTTTTGAGATATCTCCTTCTTATGCACAGCTGAAGGATACAAAAATAAACATTGGCAGAAATAGCGATTTTAAACTTTCAGGAAAGCTTGAAAACTATATTTCCTATTTGTTCAAGGGTGAAATAATAAGGGGAAACTTATCACTTCAGTCAAATCTTGTTGATCTGACTGAAATAATGTCCGGAATCCGGTCAGACAGCACAAAGACTGACACCTCGGCCCTTTCTGTGATAAAAATCCCTGAAAACATAGATTTCATCTTTGATGCTGCAATTAATCAGTTCAAATATAACAACATAGATGTTAAGAATTTAAAGGGAAATATAAACATCAGAAACGGTGTGCTTACTATTAAGGATGCCGGAATGGATTTTCTCGGGGGAAAAATAGCAATGAATGCCGATTATGATACCCGCGATTCTCTAAAACCCATGGTTAAAGCCGATTTCAGCATGGAGAACATTGGAGTAAAAGATGCATTCAATTCTTTCAATACAATTCAGAAACTTGCACCGACAGCAAAAGGAATAAACGGAAAGGTCGGGATCAAGCTTTCATACAGCAGCCTTCTCGGCAAAGACTTCATGCCTCTTATATCTTCCATCAGCGGGGGAGGGAAGCTGACAACCAATGAGGTAACACTTGTTGAATCGGTTGCATATAACAAGATGAAAGAAACACTTAAGCTAAACGATAACTACTCAAACACGTTCAGGGATCTGAATATCAGCTTCAGGATAAGTGATGGCAGGATAATTGTCAGCCCTTTCAATACAAAAGTCGGTAATATCAGAATGAATATCAGCGGTGATCAGGGTATCGATCAGACAATAAACTATATAGTTAAAACAGAAATCCCAAGATCAGATCTCGGAAGTTCGGTTAATGCTCTTATTAATAGCCTTTCAGCACAGGCATCATCATTTGGTCTGGCATTTAAACCTTCGGACATCCTTAAGGTTAATGTGAAAGTTACCGGGACATTTTTGAAACCAGTTGTCTCTCCGGTATTCGGGAGTGCATCGTCAGACAGTTCAGGAGTGACGACAACAGTCAGGGAATCTGTAAAGAATGCAGTGGAGGAAAAAACAGTTCAGGCGAAGGAGAAAGTCAGGAGTGAAGCTGAAATCCAGGCCGACAGGCTTGTCCAGGAAGCAGAGGATAAGGCTGCATTATTAAGGGAGGAAGCAGCACGTTCGGCAGAGAAAATAAAGCTGGAAGCAGACCAGCAGGCGCAGAAATTAATAAAGGAAGCAGAGCCAAAGGGAGCCGTAGCCAGGCTGGCTGCACAAAAGGCAGCCGATGCTGTAAGAAAGGAAGCTGATAAAAGGGCTGGCCAGATCGTAAAGGAGTCTGATGACAAGGCAACAAAAATGGTGGATGAGGCAAAAGCAAAACGCCAGGATATACTTGATAAGCTTCAATGAACCTTTAAGGTATAATAAATAAAAAAAAGACTGTCCGATATGAACAGTCTTTTTTTGTCCTGGAAATAATATCAGAATTTCTTTTCGCGGATACGTGCCTTTTTGCCTGTAAGGTTACGAAGATAGAATATTCTTGCCCTGCGCACCTTGCCATGCTTGTTGACTTCAATTTTATCTATTGAAGGAGATGAAAAAGGAAAAATTCTTTCAACACCGATGTTTCCCGACATTTTTCTTACGGTGAAAGTCTCGGTATGACCGCTTCCGCTCCTTTGAATGACAACCCCGCGGAATTGCTGGATTCTTTCCTTGTTACCTTCTCTAATTTTATAATGAACAGTAACGGTGTCTCCTGCAATAAATTTTGGAAACTCATTTGTTACTGCAAATTCCTTTTGAACAACATCCATTAAATTCATCTCACCTTATTTTTCATATTCTTAAAACAGGTCGCAAAGATACAAAAATCTTTTACATAATAAATTATACCTGCAAAAATCTTTATTAAGAGTTATTTCACCAATAAAAGTACTATTTCTCCTTTAATCTCCATCCTGCGTCCTTCACAATAGCACGGTACCATTCTTCGCTGTAGCCAGGCTGTGATACTTTCGGGGTAACATATTTGTATCCGGCAGGGACAGGACGTTTCTCCTTGACGTTGCCATCCACATATTTTGTAAACAGGAACTGATAGAATGATTTCCACTGGCTCACAGTATTATTGCCTGCATTGACGGAATAATTGGTAAGATACTGGATGGCTTTTTTAGGGCTCTTTTTATAAAGTTCTTCAGCTGCTTTATCAATACCGGGGATCTCCGCCATATATCCATCCTCCAGTTCGCTCTGTTTCTTCTGTATTTCGCCAATCATCAGGCTGGTACGTGTGTATGCAAAATTTGTGAGCTGGTTGAAGACCCAGAATCCTGAATTTTCACTGAATGTCATCATATCCCCATTTCCGACTGCATATGATTCAGGGACGCGTGATATACCGCAATATATCGGCGAATAAACGGTATAATATGTATCATCGACACCAAACCAGAATATTCCGCCAATGGGATCGGGAAGCCACGACCTGCTCTGAGCAACAAATGAAAATCCTGTCTGCTGGGTAGAAATTGCCCTTTCATGAATGTAGGTCACCCCGTCGACTTTCCATTCCATAGGTCTCCATCTTACTGTACTTTTATATGGACCTGCTCCGATATCCTTTGTCATATCCATAATTGTTCCCTGGTAGTAATTTCTCATCATGCCCATGACATCTTTAACGCCGAGCTTTTTGTCGGGTTTGATCCACAGCGGCATTCTGTTTGAAAGGTTATCTCCCAGGGCATAATCAAGATATTTTCCCATATCACTGTTCACCATGTTGAATCCTGACCATACTCTTGCTTCGCAAAAACGGGCTGCACCGAAGTCCATTGGTGCGAAGGTGTCACTGAAGCTGAAATCCTTGTCTTCCCCTTTAAACCAGCCATATGAGCGTGCAACATCTATTACGTCGTATGCATATACAGTTTCAACTTCAGGATTGAATATTTTTGACAGGTCCTTCGATGTAATCGATTTTACTCCGTCGGCAAGCGGGAATGTTGTTATTCTTGGGTGATTGGCATGCCCTGATATATATCCGTCGGGAATTCTCCTTGCAACCCAGACTGCTCCCTTTTTCCCGGGGCCTTTTCCAATAAGCTCAAGGATCCATGCCTCGTTGGCATCTGCTATTGAAAAAGATTCGCCTGAACTTGCATAACCATAATCCGAAACCAGCTGCGAGAAGCTCCGGATGGCTTCCCGTGCATTTTTTGCCCTCTGAAGGGTAAGATATATCAATGAACCGTAATCAATTATTGCTGTAGTGTCAGATAGTTCAGGCCTTCCTCCGAATGTGGTTTCTCCAATGGAAAGCTGATGCTGGTTCATATTGCCAACAACTGAATATGTAATTGCGGCCTGGGGGATTTTTCCCATGAATTTTCCTGTATCCCACTCATAAACATCAACCATTGACCCTGCGGGCCAGGCTTTGGCGGGCCAGTAGTATAGTTCTCCATAAAGAACATGTGAATCGGCTGAATAGGTTATCATCACTGAACCGTCTTTTGATGCCCCTTTTGTTATAAGGAAATTTGTGCAGGCAACTGACTGATTATCCTGCAAAAACATCGCAAACAATAAAATCACTGCTATGAATCGTATTTTTTTCATATTAAAGAGAAATATTGGATAATGAATTAATTATTTACTGAAACCTGCAAAGGTAAGAAGACAGATAATATTTCAAAGTGATATCATATCATTTTGAGGATGCTTGCAATTTTTTTTATTCTTTCCGTATCAGCTACTTTTCTTGAAAACTCAGGAAGACCTTTAATTCCCATATTTATGCCCTGACGCCTGAATATCATGGCACTTTCAACCGGGCTGCGTCCTGTAAGATGTATCTCCCTTGCTTTTGTGGCTGTAACTATCATGGCGACATTTGATTCGTCAATTCCTCCTCCCGGCATGATAATTATCCTGTCAGCTGCCTGAACAACGAGGCTTCTGATCATTTCTATTCCATCCCTTGCCGAGTTCTTCTGACCCGATGTCAGCAACCGTTCTGCCCCGGTATCTATGACATCCTCAAGTCCCTGGACAGGATCATTGCACAGGTCAAATGCCCTGTGGAAAGTGGCAGACATCGGATAGGCAAACTCAAAAAGCCGGGCTGTCCGGTCAACATCGATGCTTCCTCCTGGCAGCAGTATTCCTGTTACAATGCCATCAACACCGCATTCTCCGCACATTTCAATATCCCTTCTCATGATATCATATTCATTTCCCGAATAAAGGAAGTCACCTCCCCTGGGTCGTATGATGACATGAAGGCCAATGTTCAGATTGTTCCTTGCCGAGACAATTGAACCGTAGCTTGGTGTTGTGCCACCTTCAATCAGATTGTCGCAGTATTCAACTCTTGCTGCCCCCGCTGACTGCGCATTAAGCGCTGATTCTATGCTGTCGACGCAAATTTCAAGTCTGCAATTCATCTACAAAAATCATTCAGGTTAATAAAAGTAACAATATTTTCCGTATAATTGTGTAGCTAAATTATTATCTTATGAAACCGACACTATTGGTACTGGCTGCCGGAATGGGCACACGTTACGGAGGAAACAAACAACTTGATGAAGTTGGACCCTCAGGTGAAACTATTATTGACTATTCAATCTATGATGCAATACGTGCCGGTTTCGGCAAAATTGTCTTTGTTATTCGTCGTGATATTGAGGAACAGGTAAAGGAACGGTTCGTCGACAGGCTTCAGGGCAAAATAGAGGTTGATTATGTTTTCCAGGAAATAACCAATCTGCCTGAAGGAGTAAAAGTGGCACCTGACAGGTCAAAACCCTGGGGGACAAGCCATGCCATTCTGGTTACAAAGGATAAGATTAAGGAACCTTTTGGAGTGATAAATGCCGACGACTTTTATGGCATGGAATCATTCAGGATACTTCACGATTTCCTTTTAAATGATAAGAACCCTGTTAATTACTGTATTGTGGGCTATAAACTCGGAAATACACTTTCTGACCACGGACATGTAAACAGGGGAGTCTGTAAGGCCGGAGAAGACGGATTCCTGCAGAACATTGTCGAAACCCGTCAGATCGAAAAGACGAAAACGGGAGCTGTTGCCCCCGGGCCCGACGGAACCCTGATGCAGTTCACCGGGAATGAAATTGTATCTATGAATCTATGGGGATTTAAGCCAACATGCTTTGAATTTCTCGGAAAGGAGTTCCGTAACTTTATAAACAACCATGGAATGGATCTGAAATCAGAACTTGACATTCCAACCTCTGTCGATAAATTTGTGAAAAGCGGAGAAATCACAATCCAGATACTTATGAGCAACGAACGGTGGTTTGGTGTTACCTACAGGGAGGATAAACCATTTGTTGTCGAAAGCATAAAGAAAATGATCAGGAAGGGAATTTATCCGGCGCGCATTTACTGATAATTTTTTACCATTCAAATTCGCATTCGTAGGTTCTGACATTATCCCTGTTGTCAGTGACAGACAGGATAAGCATGTGTTTTGTCCCTTTCCGGATCCTTTCGGGATCGAACCTGTATATGAGGAGCTCATTTTTCTGATCATATTCAAATAATGCCCATTTGCCGTCAATCTGCGGCTGATATGCCTTTATTCCTGAAAGATCATCCCTGATCCTCATCATGAGGATTTCCCTGCCCCCAAGGTCAGATCCGGGTGTAAATCCGACTGGAACTATGGAAGGTGGAATTGTATCGATGCCAACATAAAAATTCCCGAAACTGCCTGAATTCGCCGTAAGCCTTCCATTATCCCAAGAGGTGGCAAGCGGTATTTTTTTCCGGTCGTCGGTCAACCTGATTATTAACAGTTTCGTGGCCTGGCCCGCAGGCGTATCATCAGGTTTTATTGAGAGATGAAAAGCCTTGTGCAAAGGAGTGTATTTGTTGTGTATGTGATACAATTCTGAATACATTCCAGGCTGTGCATCTGTTTTGCCAAACCTGAACCACAACGTATCATAAAGCGCACCTGAGGGGATTGTCACGGAAACATTTCCGGAAATGAACCTGTTGTTCCTTCCGTACGGCATCATTATTACATCATCGGGCTCATCTGACACCTGAATATTCTCCGGCGGACTTACCGATCTGACATAAAATTTCAGTTTTGATCTGTTTCCGTGAATATCAGAAACAGTTATCTCAACCTGGTGTTTTTTCTTATCGGTGAAACTGTAAATGCCTCTTTTAATAATGTCGCCATAAACACTTAGCCTGTCTCCGGGCAGGATGTATGTTCTTTCATAAAAAGCCTTCTCCCTTACATAGGATTCATAGTCAATGTGGCTGTTGATATATCCTGATTCATTAAAGCTGAAAGAATCCATTTTGTAATTGTAAACGATGCTGCTGTCAATCTTCAGTTCGATGGAGAAAACAGAGCATTTGTTATTTGTACTGTTGAGAATATCGTAAGATTTTATCCCGAATCCTGCTTCCCCGCTTATGGAAATCACATTGTCTGACGAGATGTGGTAATTGCCGTTTCCTCCTGAAACATTAAGCTTCAGAGGTTTGTTTTTTCCATTGATGTAACTCCCTCGGCCAACAGGATATATCCCCAGCTTTTCAATTACCGGCCTGAAATCATCATTAACACCAAACTCAAAAAGAAGAGGATTCACGGGTATCTCCTCATCTGATCTACGTATCTCAAAATGGAGGTGGGGACCTGATGAACTGCCTGAATTGCCGGAATATGCAATGATGTCTCCCTTGTTGAAATGAAATCTGTCTTTTGAAGGCCAGAGTGTTATCATGAAACTCTTTTCCACATATTGTCTCGATTTGACGTAACTTTCAATTTCGGGAGTAAACCTGTCGAGATGGCCGTAGACCGTCGAATAACCCGATGGATGCATAAGGTAAAGTGCCTTGCCAAACCCTCCCGGAGAAACGCTTATTCGATAAACATAGCCCGGAGCAGCAGCAACAACTTCCTTGCCTGTTACTCCCTGCGTCTTTATATCTATGCCGGAATGAAAATGATCGACCCTCAGCTCTCCAAAGTTGGCAGAGAGCAACAATGGTATCCTGAGCGGGGGACTAAATGCGGTACGATCTTTTGGTTCGTCACCGGGATTTCCGGGAAAGAGGATGTTTACAAATATCAGCAGCGCTAAAATCATCACTTTGCAAAATATCAATTCAGAGTTGCAAAACTATCTGTCTGACGCGTTCTTCCAAACTAATTAGGTTAAATTTTTGAAAATATCATTAACAGTGTTAACTTTGCAGTAAAGATGATTATATGATCGATCAGGGTCTTGAGGAACTGAAAATTCTGAACAAAAAGATAGATGAATTGTTAGAAAGATATTCAGGACTTAAGGCTAAAAATAATGAACTGAAGGACGAAATTGAGATTCTCAAACGAGACCTTCAGGTAAAGAATGAAAAGATTAATGATCTTGAAGCTAAATACGAAAGATTAAAAATAACGGGAGCATTAATGGGAGAAGGCCGTAATGCGGCCGATGCGAGGAAGAGGATTAATGAATTAGTGCGGGAAATCGACAGATGTGTTGCTCTTTTGAACAGATAAAATATAGCAATGGATGATAAGCTTTCGATCAGGGTTAATGTGGCTGACAGGTATTATCCATTGAAGGTGGAACGGGAGAATGAAGAGAAGATCAGGAAAGCGGCCAGGATGATCAATGAAAAGGTGCTTCAATACAAGCAGCGGTACTCCGACAAGGATGTTCAGGATTTTCTGGCAATGGCTTCTCTTCAGTATGTGATCAAGCTCATTGAGGATGAGGAAACAATAACCTCTGATCACCTTACCGGAAACATTAGGGAACTTATTGATAAAATTGATAAAGTTCTGGAGGATTAAGAGTAACAGCGTTCTTTAAAATAATACTAACTTTTTGCCCGCACTGTTTCTTCATTCATTTTTGAAACTCAACACTTAAAACTTTGGAGCTATCCTTAGTTCAGGTAGAACAGGCCTCACCCGATTCGTCGGGATTTGCCGAAAGGCGGATCAGTGGACGTTCGAGCTGGAATAGGGGCTCCAGCCATAAAGATATGGGGTTTTATAAAAGTTGAAGGGACTTTGCGGGTTTTTTATTTATATAATATTGAATATGATGATTTTACTTAGTGGAACTATAAACGGATTAACACTTGTCTTCAGCCTTGCAGCTCTTGTGCTTGGAACCGGCGCTTCATACCTGATATGGCAGCAGGCTTTAAAGAACAAAAGCCGCAAAATAATCAGCGAAGCAGAAACAGAAGCCGAAGTAATAAAAAAAGAGAAAATACTTCAGGCCAAAGAGAAATTTCTTCAGCTGAAAGCTGAGCATGAAAAGGTTATAAACGAGAAAAACAGCAGGATCGCACTTGCAGAAAACCGTATCAAACAGCGTGAACTGACCCTTTCCCAGAAAATAGAGGAAGCACAACGCAGAAAAAATGAAGCCGATTCAATAAGAGACAACCTTACTGCACAGATGGAACTTCTTGAAAGGAAAAATGAGGAACTTTCAAAGCTTCATCGCCAGCAGGTCGATCAGCTGGAGGCAATTTCCGGCCTTTCAGCCGAAGAGGCACGAAACCATCTCATCGAATCGTTGAAGGAGGAAGCAAAAACCGGAGCGATGTCATACATCAATGAGATCCTCGATGAAGCAAAGATGACGGCAAATAAGGAGGCAAAACGAATCGTGCTTCAGACAATCCAAAGGGTTGCCGCTGAGAATGCAATTGAAAATGCAGTAACTGTCTTCCATATCGAATCGGATGAGATGAAAGGGAGGATCATAGGCCGCGAAGGAAGGAATATCAGGGCACTTGAAGCAGCTACAGGTGTTGAAATTATTGTTGATGATACACCTGAGGCTATTGTTCTTTCTGCTTTCGATCCTATACGCAGGGAGGTTGCACGCCTTGCCCTGCATCAGCTCGTGACTGACGGCAGGATTCATCCTGCCAGAATTGAGGAAATAGTTGAAAAGACCAAAAAGCAGGTGGAGGAGGAGATCCTCGAGGTTGGAAAAAGAACAACAATCGACCTGGGTATTCATGGCCTGCATCCTGAACTTATACGACTTGTTGGTAAAATGAAATACAGGTCCTCATATGGCCAGAACCTTCTGATGCATTCAAGGGAGGTTGCAAATCTTGCTTCAATAATGGCGGCAGAACTTGGATTGAATCCGAAACTTGCTAAAAGAGCGGGTCTGCTTCACGACATCGGCAAAGTGCCCGATGATGAACCTGAACTTCCGCATGCAATTCTTGGTATGAAAATGGCCGAGAAATACAAGGAAAAGCCTGAGATATGCAACGCAATAGGTTCTCATCATGATGAGACTGAAATGACAACCCTGATCGCTCCGATAGTTCAGGTTTGCGATGCAATCTCCGGAGCCCGTCCAGGTGCCCGCCGCGAAGTTGTGGAATCATATATAAAGAGGTTGAAGGAACTCGAATCCCTTGCCCTTCAATACCCCGGAGTAATGAAAACTTACGCAATTCAGGCCGGAAGGGAATTAAGGGTTATTGTCGGAGCCGAAAAAGTCACCGACAGGGAAGCCGAAAACCTGTCGTTTGAAATTGCACGAAAGATACAAAATGAGATGACATATCCCGGACAGATCAAAATTACCGTTATACGTGAAACAAGGGCTGTAAATTATGCCAAATAAACGTATTTTTGATCGCTAATCTTAACCTGACCCGGTCTATGTCAAAAATAAAGCTCCTTAATATCGTAGGTGCCAGACCTCAGATAATAAAATCTTCAGCAATAAGCCGTGCCATAAGGCTGAATTTTTCTGACAGCATAACAGAGCTGACCCTTCATACCGGTCAGCATTATGACAGAGAAATGTCGGAAGTTTTCTTCGATGAGCTCGAGATCCATCGCCCTGATTTTAACCTTGGCGTCGGATCAGCACATCACGGTCGCCAGACTGCAGCCATGATTACCGGAATCGAAGAGGTGCTTCTTCAGGAAAAACCAGATGCCGTGCTTCTTTACGGTGATACAAATTCCACCCTTGCTGGGGCAATTGCAGCTGCCAAGCTTCACTTTCCCGTAATTCACATTGAGGCTGGACTGCGGTCATTCAACAAAACAATGCCAGAGGAGATCAACAGGATAATGAGCGATCATTCCTCAACACTTCTCTTTGCCCCAACCAATGCCGCATTCAAGAATCTTATAAATGAAGGTTTCCGTCCCGAGAACAGTCCACCCTATACAATCGACAATCCCAAGATATATCTGACAGGCGATATCATGTACGACAATTCCCTATTTTTTGCAGGGCTTGCCGAAAGGAAAAAATCTCCCATACTTGAATCGATGTCGATAGAAAAGAATAAGTTCGTCCTTGTTACTATACACCGGGATATAAACACTGACGATAAAAACCGTCTGAATGCAATACTTTCTGCATTGAAAAGTCTTGCTGAAGAAAATAGGATTCCCTTTGTGATGCCTTTTCATCCCCGAACAATAAACTCGCTGAAATCGGGATTGAATAACCTGTTTGAGGAGATGAAGCTTTCCCCCTGGATAAGGATCACACCTCCGGTTTCCTATCTCACCATGATACTTCTTGAAAAGAACTGCAACATGATAATTACGGATTCAGGAGGAGTGCAGAAGGAATCTCATTTTTTCAGGAAGCCATGCATTGTCCTGCGTAGGGAAACTGAATGGATTGAACTCGTTGCAAACGGTACTGTCAAACTTGTTGATGCAAACCCTGCAATGATCCGAAGTGAATTTGACGGATTCATGCAGTCGGGCAATAATCTTGAGTATCCTGGTTTTTATGGCGACGGCAAGACGGCAGAGTTCATTCTCAATGAGATACTACTTCTGTTTGAAAGGCGATAAAGACTGATGCACAGGCAACAATCATTTGAATCGTCCGTTTTTTGTAAAATTCTCTTCTCATGAATCGCGTCTTAAGTGGGTGCCGTATCCTGGTAACCGGAGGTGCAGGCTTTATCGGATCGAATCTGGTCGAATCATTCCTTAATTCAGGTAATTATGTGGTTTGTCTTGATAATTTTTCGACAGGAAAAAGAGAGAACCTCCAGGGATTTATCAAAAACAGGGATTTCAGACTGATCGAAGGTGACATACGAAATTACCCTGATTGTGAAAAAGCGGTGCAGGGTATTGACTACGTGTTCCATCAGGCTGCCCTTGGTTCGGTCCCAAGATCTATAAAGGATCCAATGACATCTGCCGATGTAAATATAGGAGGTTTCGTAAAAATGCTTTTTGCATCAAAGGAAGCTCACGTCAGGCGGTTTATCTATGCAGCAAGTTCTTCCACATACGGAGATCATCCCGACCTTCCAAAGGTAGAGGAGAAAATTGGAAATCCGCTTTCGCCTTATGGAATAACCAAATATGTTGATGAACTTTTTGCAACCAATTTTGCTGCAATTTATGGAATTGAAACTGTCGGACTACGGTATTTCAACGTTTTCGGACGGAGGCAGGATCCCATGGGCGCTTATGCGGCCGTGATCCCATTGTTTGTCCGGAAGCTGATGCAGCATGAAGCTCCTGTTATTAACGGGGATGGCAGTTATTCGCGCGATTTTACATATATCGATAATGTTGTTCAGGCCAATCATCTTGCAGCTCTTGCAACAAATAAATCAGCCGTTAACCAGGTCTATAATGTCGCACATGGTGAAAGGACAACACTTAATGAACTCTTCTATATGATCAGGGAGCTTGTTGGTGAAACGGATAAAAAGGTGCTAAAAATAAATCCGGTTTACGGACCTTCACGGGCAGGCGACATACCTCATTCACTTGCATCAATTAAAAAGGCGGAACGACTGCTCGGATACAATCCATCATACAATATTAAGCAGGGAATGGCTGAAGCAGTCAGATGGTACAAAGCAAATTTGTAACATTTGTTACATTTTTTAGCTGTCAGATAGTCTTCATAATCCGTGTGGCAATATTCATTATCAGAGGTTTATAATCATTTATGAATTCTCCGGTGACCCGGTTCCCAATTACCGCACAGAAAGTCAGAGCCTTATGTCCCAGCAAACCCGAAAGGCCATATATTGCCGAGCTTTCCATCTCGTAATTACTGATTGTTTTTCCCCTGAATGAAAATTTTGCCAGCTTCTCGTTTATCTCTCCGTCAAATGGGTTTAACCTAAGCCTTCGTCCCTGGGGAGCATAGAATCCAGGCGCGGAAACAGTTATTCCTCTTATGAAATCTTCCTTGCTGAAAAGGTCTAGAAGTTCACTGCTGGCATTTACTGCATACGGGAATGACAGGGTATCGGGCCATTCAAGATAATCGGCCAGCACTGAGGTCAGGATATTGTCTAGGAGCCAGTCATAACCTTCATAAAAATGTATGAGGCCGTCAAATCCAATAGCCGTTTCAGCCATAACACACGACCCGGCAGGGACATCAGATCTTATACCTCCCGAAGTTCCCAGCCTTATTAAAGTGAGTGAAACAGGTTCCTCCCTGATTTCGCCTGTCTGGAGATTGATGTTAGCAAGGGCATCTAACTCGTTGATCAGAATATCAATATTGTCGGTTCCTATCCCTGACGATATAATTGTAAGCTCGTTCCCTTCATAGCTGCCGGTCACGGTCCTGAATTCCCTGTTCTCTTTTCTGACCCTTATGGTTTCAAAGAGCGATGCAAGCATTTCAACTCGGGCCGGATCTCCAACAATTATTATCTTATCGGAAATTTCATCAGGAAGCAGATGAAGATGAAAAATGCTCCCGTCACTGTTGGTTATCAGTTCAGTTTTCTTTTCCATGATGAAAAAATGAAAGACAAATATACGTAATTAGCGCTTCAGATTCTACTGAAGATACTCCATTATCCTGCCTGAAATCATCATCAGGGATATTTCGGCAAGCTTTGCCTGGTATTCCACTGAGAACAGACTTTCGCGAGCATCAAGGAGGCTTTTCTGAACCTCTCTGAGATCAAGGCCCGAAAGACTTCCCAGCTTGTACATGTCAATTGCGATTTCCAGGTTCTCTGTCGCTGTCTGAAGGTTCTGGTTTTCAAGGGTAATGAGCCTCAGAAAATTACTGTAGGCGCTGTAAAGTGTTATAAGATCAGCCCTGACTCCCTGCTCAATTTCCTTTAGTCTCAGATCTTTATTATTAATATCGATAGCTGCATTCTTGATACTCCTTCTTTGATTAAAGCCGTCGAAAATGTTCATCCCGAGTGTCAATCCATAATTTAATCCTTTAGTATGTTGCTTGTCGGTGAGGCTTGATGAATATGTATTCAGGGAGTACGAATATCCTGTTGAAGCATTAAGATATGGATAACTTCGGGAAGCAATTATTCTGTAATCATATTCCGATATTGTTTTATTCTTAGCTGCTATTTGAAGACTTGTGTTTTTTGCCAGAGTTTCATCGAGGAGAGTTTCATAAAGCAGGTCAGGCATCACTTTGACTGAAGTATCGGAAGTCATAAATTTCTGGCTCAGATCTTCCACAGCCATGAGTTCATTAAGCCTTATCTCAGCAGCCCTTACTACTTCCAGCTGCCTGGAAAGCCTTGAACTGTCGGCATTCAGATAAACACGTGACTGCAATACCTGCATCTTTGAGCTTGATCCAAGAAGATATCTGTCCTCATCGATCCTTAGACGCTCTTTTGAGAGAGCCACAGCATATTGGAGGTTGTTGCGGAGTTCGATCTGCTGTATGTAATTATAATAAGCCGAAATAATATCAGCTACAAGGTTTTCTATCGACAGCTGTGTGTTAAGCTCCCCAACCTGTTTGAGCTCATTGAGTTTTTTGTAAGAGGTCACCACATTAAAACCGTTAAAAATAGTCATGTTTGCTGTGAGACCTGCTGTTGTCACAGTATTGTTTTCTCCGTTTGATGTTGTTTCAGTTCCGTCGGTCATCTCGCGCCTGATATCGTTCAAAGTACCGCTGTACCTGCTTGACAGGTCGAGCGACGGCAGAAAACCGGCATTTCCTAAAGTGAAATTGTTCT
This sequence comes from Bacteroidales bacterium, assembly GCA_012517605.1. Taxonomy (GTDB): domain Bacteria; phylum Bacteroidota; class Bacteroidia; order Bacteroidales; family VadinHA17; genus LD21. The sequence continues at coordinate 14,928 of JAAYUS010000204.1, read as the reverse complement.
TAGCTATAGCCTCATTGTTCCTGGTTATAAGCAGGGAAAAGTTACGCTCAAGGCCGGTTTTGATACAATCATCAAGATTATAAACCTTTTGAGCCCTGACAGATAAACCAAAACAAATTAAAAAAATACTATACAGCAGAAGCTTTGTTTTCATCAGTTTTCGTTTTAGATTCACTTGATATATATGTATAAATTGCCGGAACAACAAACAAGGTTAAAAAGGTTGAGAACAACATTCCTCCTACCACAGTAATACCCATTGCAACACGGCTCTGAGCTCCTTCTCCGAAGCCGAGAGCAAGAGGAGAAATGCCAAGGATTGTAGCAAGGCTTGTCATCAGGATGGGGCGGAACCTTGATGCAGCTGCATGTTTAATCGCTTCAAATTTGGATGAGCCTGCGGCTTTTCTCTGGTTGGCAAACTCGACTATAAGAATCCCGTTCTTTGAAACGAGCCCGATAAGCATTATCAATCCGATCTGGCTGAAAATATTCATCGTTATGCCGAAATACCACATGAAGATAAGAGCTCCTGTCATAGCAAGGGGAACAGTCATCATAACAATCAGAGGATCCTTGAAGCTCTCGAACTGGGCAGCCAGTACAAGGAATATCAGAATAAGCGCCAGAGTGAATGCGAACATGAGGCTTGAGGAACTTTCCATAAAGTCCTTTGAGTCGCCGGCAAGAGCAGTCCTGAATGAATCATCCAGGGTTTCCTTGGCAATTCTGTCCATTTCATCAATTCCTTCACTTATTGTTTTCCCTTTTGCCAGACCAGCAGATACTGTTGCGGCAACAAACCTGTTGTATCTGTAGAGCTGTGGCGGAGCTGTTTCTTCCGACAGTGTGACAAGATTATCGAACTGGATCATTTTGCCGGAACTGCTTCTGACATATAGTGACTTCAGATCGAGCGGCTTGTTGCGGTCTGCACGTGCAAGCTCTCCAAGTATCTGATATTGCTTTCCGTTCATAAAGAAATATCCGAAACGCTGGCCGCTCAAGGCAAGTTGAAGTGTCTGTCCGATGCTTTGCGTCGAGACTCCCAGGGTGATTGCCTTATCCCTGTTTATATGGATTCTTAGTTCGGGCTTTGTGAATTTGAGATTGACATCAGCCATCTGCAGAACGTCACTTTCACTTACCTTGCTCATGAATGCAGGTAGCACTTCCCTTAGTTTATCAATGGAAGTTGCCTGAAGAACATATTGTACAGGCATACCCATACGTCTCTGCCCAAAGGTTGATTGTTGTTGTACAAATGCCCTGGCACGGGTTCTTGACCGTACAGCAACTGCTAACTGATCGGCAATTTCCTGTTGTGACCTGCTTCGCTGATCAGGTTTTACGAGGGTGACTCTTATGTTTGCCATTGACCCTCCGCGCACCATTGTTGTATAACTAATCCTTTCAGGCACTGTCTTTTCGACGATTTCTGCTATTTCATCGGCATATGACAGCATGAACTCATAAGTTGCCCCTTCTGTGGCAGTAGTATTTATTGTCACCTGCGACCTGTCTTCCAGAGGAGCCATCTCGGCAGGTATGGACATCCAAAGCACTATTATGAGCCCAACAGAAGCAACCAATATCGCAAAAGCATACTGGCGGTGTTTTAGGAATGAGGAAAGGGCATTTCTATACCAGTCATTCAGCACCTGGAAAAAATGTTCTGTTTTTCTGTAGAACCATGTATGGTTCTTTTCATGCCGCAGAAGCTTGGTCGAAACCATTGGCGTAAGAGACAGGGCAAGGAAAGCAGAGATAGTCACTGTACCTGCCATAACTATACCGAATTCCCTGAAAAGCCGTCCCGACATCCCCTGGAGGAATACAATCGGGAAGAACACTGAAACCAGGGTTATTGTTGTCGCAATAATTGCAAAATATATCTCTTTTGATCCTTTGAGTCCGGCCTCCAGAGGAGACATGCCTGATTCAACCTTGACGTAGATGTTCTCCATCACGACAATTGCATCATCAACGACGATTCCGATCGCAAGCACTATTGCCAGCAAAGTAAGAACGTTAATGGAAAATCCGGCTATGTACATTATAAAGAAGGCTCCAACAAGTGACACCGGAATAACAAGGATCGGAATGATGGTCGCCCGCCAGCTTCGGAGAAAGAAATAAATAATGATGACAACGAGTGCGAAAGCAATATAAATAGTGTCCTGCACCTCTTTTATGGATGAACGGATGTACTCAGTGTTGTCATAGTTGACATTCACCTTTACGTCTTCCGGCAGGTCTTTCCTGATATATGTCAGCCTCCTGTAAATTTCATCCACTATTTCTATATGGTTCGACCCTGGCTGTGGTATGACGGCAAGCATCACCATTGGCACTCCGTTGTTTTTAAGGATCCCTCTTATGTCCTCAGGACCAAGTTCAGCCCTTCCGATATCCTTGAAACGTACTATCTGATCACCTGTCTGCTTAATTATCAGCTCATTGAATTCCTTTGGAGTTGTCATCAGACCGAGAGTCCTGATTGTAAGCTGTGTGGTAGTCCCTTCAATTGCGCCCGAAGGAAGCTCTACATTCTCACGTGAAATAGCACTTCTTACGTCCATGGGGGTAAGACCATATCCGGCAAGTTTTGAAGGATCGATCCAAAGCCTCATCGAATAACGCTTTTCGCCGAAAATATTTATGGCGCTGACTCCCGAAACTGTTTGCAGCTGTTCCTTAAGGGTTAAATCAGCGATTTCCGAAAGTTCGAGCAGCGATCTCTTTGTACTTTCTACAGTAAGGAAAAGGATCGGATTGGCATCTGCATCAGCCTTTGTCACTGTAGGCGGATCGCAATCCTGCGGAAGTCTGCGCTGTGCCTGAGAAACCTTGTCCCTGACATCATTTGCCGCAGTTTCCAGGTCGACCGAGAGTTCAAATTCAACAGTGATCCTGCTTGATCCCTGGCTGCTAACACTTGTCAGGGTACGTACTCCGGGAATACCGTTGATCGATTGCTCGAGCGGTTCTGTGATCTGTGTCTCAATAACATCAGAATTTGCACCCGGGTATGAAGTGTTGACAGTGATAATTGCCGGGTCGACACTTGGAAATTCCCTGACCCCGAGAAAGGTCAATCCGACAATTCCGAACAGCATGATGACAATCGCAAATACCGTTGCCAGTACCGGACGATTTATACTTGTTGATGAAAGACTCATGATCTGAATGTTAATTCAAGTTTAATTTTTGATAAGTGTATCAAGAACCACTGGCAGATTGTGTCGCAGCTGAAGGATCCCGGTTGTCAGGAGGGTATCACCAAACCGGAGACCGTCAGTGATCTGAATAAGTGATTCTGTACGAAGCCCGGTCATCACCTTCACCGATTCTGCTTTGCCTTTTCTGTAAACAAAAACAGTTTCTCCTTCCATCTGAGGAATAAGTGCTTCCGTTGGTATGGCAATGGCATTGTCGATTTCGGAGAGAAGCAATGTGATAGTTGCAGATCTGCCAGCTGAAAGTTCTTCATTGGAATTAGGGTATAATGATCTTATTACCACAGTCCTGGTATTTTCTTCAACCTGTGGTTCGACGGCATAGACTGATGCTTTATACACGGTGTTTGATCCGTCAACACTAAATGTAACAGGGAATCCTATTTTTACCGTGTTCGAGTATCTTTCCGGCACAGAAAATTCAAGTTTTATTGGTTTTATCTTGACAAGTCTGGCAATCTTTGTGGAGGGATTCGTATAACTTCCTTCGCTCACATATCTCAAGCCAATGATCCCGTCAAAAGGAGCCCTCAGTTCGGTTTCGGCGATCCTTGCAAGCACAAGGTTAATATCAGCCTGGTTTGTCTGTAGTTCTGTAACGATCTGGTCATAGCTTTCCTGACTGATGGCGTCTTTTGTAAGAAGGCTCCTCTGCCTGAATTCCTTTTCCTCAATAAGCTTTTTCTGGGCCACGAGCTTTTCAAGCTGAGCCTGGAGAGGCCTGTCATTTATTTTTGCAAGGAGATCGCCTTTTTTGACCCTGGTTCCTTCGGTGAAATTAATGCCCACGATCTTGCCGGATGTTTCAAACGCAAGTTCAACAACCTCATCGGGCTTTAGGGTTCCAATACTCCTGTAAAGGTCACTTAATTTAGACGGCTGAATAAGCAATCCGCTTGCATTAAGGACCTGCCTGCCCTGACTACCAGGGCCTCTTCCACCACCCTGTCCTGCAGGAGGCATGCCCTGCTTGGAACCCGAGCCCAGCAGGGGTTTCACTTTTGGATAAAAAACTATGACCGCTGCAACTAATACCAGTAGTATAATAATGATGGCATTTTTGTTCTTCTTCATTTTTAAATCTATGTGTTATGTTAGGATTTTTTGATAATAACGTTTTATATGTCAGATAGTTCAATATTGCATAAATATTGCATTAATTATCATGGCAAATGTAGAAGATTTGGAAGTTCAAAATGAGACAGGAAATCCGAAAATTTGTTAAATAATCATAAAATGAGGGAATTGGAAAGTTTATCATATTCATGGTCATGTTTTTTAAGTATTCAATAAAACAAGCTAATTTTGCAACTTTCATAAAAAATAATACAGATGATCCAAAGAATTCAAACCGTTTATCTTCTATTGACATTTTTACTGTCAGTAATATTCCTTAGCGGTGATTATTTTAATTTCAGCAATGATGCCGGAACAAGAATAATGATGGACTTCAGTGGTTTGTGGAAATCCGTAGGCGGAGAGGAATTTGTCCGTTCAGGGAATCATTTCTTTCTTACGATCCTTTTTATTTTCATTGGCATCATTTCTGTTTCAGACATTTTTATCTACAAGAACAGAAAAGTCCAGCTCTTTCTTGCTAAAATTCTCGGCCTGTTAACCGCAGCTTCGGCTGCCCTTACAATATTTTACTTGGTATATATAACTGGCCGCTATGAAGTGTCGCTTATCCCGGGATTCAGGATGATAATACCCTTTGTAGTGTTTGTTCTTTGCCTGCTGGCTCACAGGGGCATAAGAAAAGATGATGATCTGATACGTTCCTACGACAGGCTTCGCTGAATTCAGATTATGTGAAGATTCTCCTGGTTCGTAATCTTTTCACAATAATGGCATTTAAGTGCCACATTTTTCTTTGAAACAACCCTGAACCTTGTGGTTACCTGTTCAAAATTTGTAATGCATTTGGGGTTCATGCATCTGGCAATTCCGACGATGGAATCAGGTACTTCAACAACCTTTTTCTCAACAACTTCATAATCCCTGATAATATTTAGTTTTGCATCCGGCGCAACCAGTGCAATCCTGTTTATATCAGCGTCTTCAAAAAACTTGTCTGATATCTTTATGATTGCTTTTCTTCCTAATTTCTTACTTTCAAGGTTTGTGCCGAAAGTAATCTGATTATCAATGTGATCCAGACCAAGGATTGAAATTACCTTGAACAGGTTTTTTGCAGGAATGTGATCGATAACGGTTCCGTTTTGAATAGCGCTTACGCTTAGCTGTTTGGGTTCTTTCATGTTATGCTTTATTTAATTCCCAAAAGTGAACAAAGTATGGCCTGACGTGTGAACACTCCGTTTAAAGCCTGTTCAAAATAATAAGCTTTAGGGTTCGAATCAACGTCAGTATGAATTTCATTGACCCTCGGCAGAGGATGCAGGATCCTCATGTTGGCCTTGGTGTTTGCAAGCATCGAATTCTTAAGTACATAGACATTCTTAACCTTCTCATATTCTATTGGGTCTGAAAACCTTTCCTTCTGCACCCTGGTCATGTAGATAATGTCTGCCTTTGAGATAATGTCGGTAAAGTCGAGATGTTCGTAATACTTCAATCCGAGGTTGTCAAGGTAAAGCTTGAATTCCTCAGGCATTTTGAGCTCCTCCGGCGAAATAAAATTAAATGTCGTATTCCATCTCGACATTGCCATCATCAGTGAATGTACAGTCCTTCCGTATTTAAGGTCGCCGACCATGAAAATATTAAGATTGTCAAGTGTCCCCTGGGTTTTCCGTATAGAATACATGTCAAGGAGAGTCTGGGTAGGATGCTGGTTTGCTCCGTCACCTGCATTAATGACAGGAACGGGAGATATCTCGCTTGCATACCTGGCGCTTCCTTCAACCGGATGCCTCATTACAATAAGATCGCTGTAACTGCTCACCATTTTTATTGTGTCGTGCAAAGTTTCTCCCTTTGAGACACTTGATACTCCGGCATCCGAGAATCCGACAATCTTACCGCCAAGGCGGCTGATTGCACTCTCAAAGCTTAAACGGGTACGGGTTGAAGGCTCAAAGAACAAAGTTGCAATTACCTTTCCAAGAAGGAGGTCCTGGACAGGATTTTTCTCGAATTCAGCAGCATCATCAAGTATCTTCATGATCTCATCCGTGGTAAGATCATCGATCGATACTAAACTCTTGTTTTTCATTATGATCTGATTTTGAAAAGGCATGTTGAGAATACTATCAAATTTACTTATGAAATGGCTCCGGTCATTAGCATGTTGATAATTAACTAACAACTTTTAAAGGCCATCATTTTCTGCCTTCACCGGCCCGCAGGAGTTTTAATCCCGCTATCCTTGAGAATAAACTTTTAATTCTTTCTGACTCTGACGGCCTGACATTCACTGCCATTGAACAGACCATCTCAAACTTCCGGTTTTCATGGTCAACATCCTCGTCCTTTATTATTTTCATGACATCATTAAGTGATGAGTATGGAAATTCAATATCAAAATGTTCTAGCTCAACACATCTGATGATTTCGGCATTCCTGATCGCTGATTCAGCCGCTGTCCGGTAGGCATTGATAAGTCCGGGGACTCCAAGAAGCTTGCCGCCGAAATATCTTACAACGACAACCAGTACATTGGTAAGGTTGAATGAATTTATCTGACCGAGGATTGGTTTGCCTGCACTTCCTGATGGTTCTCCGTCATCATTTGCCCTGAAGTTCTCCCTGGTGCTTCCAAGCATCCATGCATAGCAATGATGTCTTGCCGCATGATGCTGCTTCCTGATTGTCTCAAGATGTGTCTTTATGTCTTCCTGGGTCGTGACAGGGAATGCATACGAGACAAACCTGCTTCCTTTTTCCTTGTAAAGACCCTCAGATGATGATTTTATTGTAAGGTAAGCATCGGTTCCCATTTGTAAAATAAAGATGAAGATCCGGCGTTCATATCTATGTGCAATATTAACCAAATATTGAAAGACGGTTTCTGATTAAAGCTAAAAATGATATTTTTGCCTAAACAGATGTCAGAAATGAGCGTATTACTCGATGAAAAAGATCTTCAGAAACTGATCGTGATTGGGGACAGGATTCTGATAAAACCCAAAGTGCCGCAGTCAAAGACCAAAAGCGGTCTTTTCCTGCCTCCGGGAGTAAACGAGAATGAGAAGGTACAGGTAGGATATGTTCTTAAAGTAGGGCCCGGATATCCCATACCATCAGTCAACGACAGTGATGAGCCATGGAAAAACCGTGCTGATGAGCCCAAATATGTTCCGCTGCAGCCAAAAGAAGGCGACCAGGCAGTATATCTGCAGAATAGTGCTATTGAGATTGAATTCAACAAGGAAAAATATGTTGTAGTTCCCCAGTCGGCGATACTGTTGCTCCTGCGTGATGAAGGATTGTTTGAATAAAACCGGTTTTTATGGAAAATGAATATCTCCGGACAAAGAAAATTCTCATAGTTGAAGATGATGTTTCCAGTCGCTTGTATCTCAATAAGATATTAGAGAGGACAGGGGCTGTTCTCCTGAGTGCATGCGACGGGAAGGAAGCTGTTGATATTGCTAAATCTGACCCTGGCATCGACATAATCCTTATGGATATTCAGCTTCCTTTCATCGACGGATACGGAGCTGCAGGAAAAATAAGGGAATTCCGCAAAGACGTTATTATAATAGCCCAGACTGCCTATAGCCTTCTTGGAGACAGAGAGAAAATTGCCTCCTCGGGGTTTGATGATTATATAGTGAAGCCCATATTTCCCCAGCAACTTGTGGAGAAGCTTGTAAATTCGGTAAGAAAGAAATCGGGAAATAATTTCTGACCAGTATCATTCCTTATAATAGGCAACCTGCCTGAATTCGCCGGTGAATTCAGATATTTCATTTTCCCACCTTTGAAATTCAACTTTTGGATTGATTCTTCCTAAAAGGGAACTTCTCATTACTGAATCACCCGACAAAATATCAAATGGCATAAGTCTGTATTCGTATTCATACGGAGGCGGATTGAATTTCAGTGAACCCTCAGGAGAGGTCTCCATAATTGCATCAAAGATCTCGTAAGCAGTCGCAACAGGCCGGTAAACTGACGGATCTGTGACGTGTACCTGGAATCCGTTGCATAACTGCCCGGAATATTTGTTGAAAGTAGGGATGAAATTATGTACTCTGAATGCACATCCCTGAATATTCCTTGCCGACAAATTCTTCATGAGTTTGGATGTATTCAGGTATGGGGCTCCAAGCAGTTCAAAAGGAATGGTTGTCCCTCTTCCTTCCGACAAATTCAAAGCTTCTGAAAGCACCGTTCCCGGATACACCAGCGCTGTCTGAAGTGTCGGCATATTTGGTGAAGGCAGTACCCAGGGCAGACCTGTATCACTGAACAATGAACTCCTTTGCCAGTTCTTCATCCAGACAATCCTGAGATCGCATTCCGGCAGGTACTTTTCCCTTATCCATAAAGCCATTTCTCCGATTGTCATCCTGTGACATAGAGGAATTGAGGCACCACCTACAAAAGTGAAGTATTCTTCCTTGAGTACGGGACCGTCGAACGGAAGCTTTGCCACCGGATTGGGCCTGTCGAGTATCCACACGGGAATGCCGGCATTTGCACAGGCCTCCATACATAGTTTAACAGTCCATATATATGTATATAATCTGGCACCAACATCCTGTAGATCCACAATAAAAGCTTCAAGGCCGTTCAGCATTTCTCCTGTCGGTTTCCTGTGCTCGCCGTAAAGACTGTAAACCGGTATTCCGAACTCAGGATGAATACTACTGCTCCATTCAATCATATTGTCCTGCGTTTGCCCGCTTAGTCCGTGCTGCGGTCCGAAAATTGATACAAGCCTGCATTCATTGCTTTTTATTAACAGGTCTGTTATATGAATGAAATCGAATGTTATACTTGGAGCATGGCATAAAACTCCGACATTCTTTCCTTTCAGGTCTGAAGGAAAGGTCATTCTGATCTGTTCCAATCCGGTAAGTACCATAAATGTTCCGTTTTTTTATCTGTTTTTGAACAATAGTCAGTTTATTGATCTTTAACATTAATTTGCGACACCGAAAGTAAATATTCTTTTTTATGTTTACGGTCTTATTTCAGGTCTGATTTTAAAGTCTTATAAACATGAAAACCGAATTGAAATATCTGATCATATTTTTAATATTTGCTACCATTTCATCGTGTTCTGTTCAGCCCGACAGAAAAGTAGTTGTCCTTTACACCACCGATGTTCACGGGGTGATACTACCCTATGATTTTATCGAGAAGAAGGAAATTGATGTCTCTCTGGCTGGCGTTTTATCATATGCCAGGAAAGTAAGGGAGGAGAACAAGGCGGTTATACTTCTTGATGATGGCGACAATCTGCAGGGACAGCCTGCTGTATATTATTCCAATTTCATTGACACGGTGTCGCCGCACATCAATGCAGAAGCAATGAATTACATGGGCTATGATGCAGGGACCGTAGGCAATCATGATATTGAAGCAGGTCATTCGGTTTACGACAGGCTCGTTGGCGAATATGAATTTCCGCTGCTTGCAGCCAATGCGGTAAATGCAGAGACAGGCAAGCCATATTTCAAACCATATAAGATTATCGAAAAGGATGGGATAAAAATTGCAGTCCTTGGGTTGATCACAACCGGTATTCCCGGATGGCTTCCTCCTGAACTTTATTCCGGGATTGAATTCAGGGATCTTTATGAAACTGCCATGCAGTACATGCCAGAAATACTCAGCAACAAGCCCGATCTTGTTATCGGATTGTTCCATACAGGATGGGATGAACCCGACAATAACGGAAAGGAGGGAAGCCATAATGAGCAAAACGGTGCTTACAAAATAGCTCATGATGTTCCGGGATTTGATATGGTCCTCTGTGGTCATAACCATAATGTAATAAATAAAAAAATAGTCAACACTGAAGGAGATTCAGTTCTGATTATTGAAGGTGGAAGCAGGGCTGAGAAAATTGGAAGGGCTGATGTTTTGTTTTCAAAGGATAAAAGGACCGGACATCTCAGAAAACAAATCACGGGTAAACTGATTGATGTTAAAAATTACAGACCTGATCCGGGCTTTATGAAGAAGTTTGAGGGACAAAAGAACAGGCTGCTCGGTTATGTGAACAGGAAGATTGCTGTCTCTGAGGCAACGATCAGTACCAGGGAATCATACTTTGGATCATCTCCGTTCGTCGACATGATTCATTCGATCCAACTTGCCATTACCGGAGCTGATATTTCATTTGCAGCACCTCTTTCATTTGATGTCAGCATACCTGCCGGTCCTGTAACTGTTGGTGATATGTTCAAACTATACAGGTTTGAAAACCTTCTCTACACGATGAAAATGAGCGGTTCCGAAATAAAAAAATATCTTGAGTTTTCATATGCTGACTGGCTTAACACAATGAAAGGCCCGGGTGATCATCTTCTTAAATTCAGGCTCGATAATATGGGCAGGCCTGTCATAAGGAAGGGTGAGGCATGGTTGAGAAATCAGCCATATAATTTTGATTCGGCCGTCGGAATCGACTACACAGTGGATGTAAGCAGGAAAGAAGGAAATAGAATTGTAATAAGTTCATTTTCAGATGGTAAACCATTTGAACCTGACAGGATTTATTCTGTCGCCATAAATTCATATCGAGGGAACGGAGGCGGTGGTCATCTGACAGCAGGTGCAGGTATTCCCAGTGAAGAACTGCCAAAGCGTCTTGTCAGATCCACCGAAAAGGACCTCAGATATTACATCCTGAAAGATCTTGAAGAAAAAGGCACAGTTCATCCCTTTGCCTACAACAACTGGAAGATAATCCCTGAGAAATGGGTAAATAAGGCAAAACCTGTTGATTATGCTCTGTTGTTCGGAAAATAAATGAACCATTAAAACGTTTTGAAGCATGGGATTAAGGGAAACAAATTATCCTGAAGGTTTTATGTTGCCGCTTGTTGAAGAATTCTATACAATACAGGGCGAAGGTTATCATGCCGGAGAGGCGGCCTGGTTCATAAGGCTTGGTGGCTGCGATGTTGGATGTAACTGGTGTGATTCGCGCTTTTCATGGGATCCTGATATGTTTCCCCTGGTCGAAACAGATAAAATCATCAGCAATGCAGTCAGTTCCGGCACGAAATCTGTGGTGGTGACTGGTGGTGAGCCGCTTCTCTGGAATCTTGACTATTTGTGCTCGGGACTTAAAAAGTTCAATATATGCACATTTATTGAAACTTCCGGGGCATACCCGCTTAGCGGGACATGGGACTGGATATGTCTTTCCCCGAAAAAGAATATGCCTCCTGTCGGCAACATCTGTAATGAAGCTGATGAATTAAAGGTAATTATTGAAAACAGGGATGACTTCGAATGGGCTGAAAAGCACAGAAAAATGGTCGAACCAGCCTGCCGTTTGTTCCTGCAGCCAGAATGGAGCAGATTCGATATCATTGTTCCTGAAATTGTTGAATATGTTAAAAAAAATCCCTGGTGGAAAATATCGCTTCAGGCTCATAAATATATGCATATCCCCTGATCTTATGAGGAAAATGATGATATCCGCCATATTCTTAATTCTGACTTTTATTTTCACGGAGACCTCGTACTCACAAAAATACCACACTACTTCTTCCAGGGCTCTCAAAGCGTACAAAATGGGCCAGACTGCATTTGATTACATCGATTATGCAAATGCAGAACATTTTTTCAGTCAGGCAATCCAGGCTGATGGTGATTTTTGTGAAGCATATTTGATGCTTGGAGAACTGATGGCAAAACAGAAACGGTATAATGAAGCTGCACTGAACTATCAGAAAGCTGTAAGACTGGACTCACTTGCCTGGCCTCAGGTTTTTTTCGCCCTTGCGAATTCAGAACTTTATTCAGGTGATTACTCGCGGGCTCTCGTGCATTACAAAGTTTATCTTGAACAGAAAAACACCCTTGAAAAGAACAGGGAACTGGCAGAAAAGAACATTAAGAACTGCGAATTTGCAATTACTGCTATGAAGAACCCTGTACCTTTCAACCCGGAGAGTGTAGGCGAAGGCATAAATACTGCTGATGATGAGTACTGGCCCTCAATAACGGTTGACGGACAGACGCTTATGTTCACACGGCAGACAAAGCCCGATAAATCGAATCAGGGCAGGAGTAATTATTCGCAGGAAGACTTTTATATAAGCTACCTCAGGGACAGAAAATGGCAGAATGCAGTGAATGCAGGTGCTCCACTAAATACCGACCAGAATGAAGGGGCACAAAGTCTTTCATCAGACGGGACCTATATGTATTTCACGGCTTGTGGTCGGCCGGGCGGACTCGGTAGCTGCGATATTTATTTTTCAGCTCTCCATGATGGTAAATGGTCAATGCCTGTTAACCTGGGAAGCCCTGTCAATACCCCATACTGGGAGACACAGCCATCGGTAAATGCAACCGGCAAAATGCTCTTCTTCTCCAGCAACCGGCCCGGCGGATCGGGAGGAAAAGACCTTTGGTACTCAGTTTATAAGCAGAACGGTAAGTGGTCAGTCCCTAAAAACCTTGGAAAAACTATTAATACATCCGGTGACGAGATTTCCCCCTTCATTCATTTTGATGGCAGGACATTGTATTTTTCTTCCGACGGAAGGCCGGGCATGGGAGGGCTGGATATCTACTTTTCAAAAATGGATGACGACACCACCTGGTCGGAACCTGTAAACCTCGGATATCCAATCAATACTTTCAATGATGAGATGGGACTTACAATTGAATCGGGCGGTCAGAAAGCATATTTTTCATCTCAAAGAGAAGCGAATGAAGGGAAAAACATATATACTTTCCAGCTTTATGATGCAGTCAGGCCTGATCCCGTTGCTTATCTCAAAGGAAATGTCACTGATAAAATGACAGGAAAAATGCTGATTGCCGATTATGAACTGGTAAATCTCTCTACTGGAAAAACTATCGTAAGCAATTTAACAGATGATAACGGAAACTTCCTGGTCTGTCTGCCTTCAGGATTTAATTATGGATTAAGTGTTAGCAAGAAAGGATATCTTTTTTATTCTGAAAACTTTACGTTTGAAGGAAAACATTCGGCAATGGAGCCTTTCATAAAGAAAATACTTTTAAGTCCATTCAGGGTGGGAGAGAAGATGCTCCTTTCAAATGTATTTTATGAAGTAGACTCATGGCAGCTGAAAAAAGAATCTCTGACCGAGCTGAATAAGCTTTGCACACTTCTTAAAGATAATAAGCAGTTGAAAGTAGAAATATCGGGTTATACCGATGCAACAGGCACTGACGAGCATAATCTCCAGTTATCGGAGAAGAGGGCCCTGTCAGTTGTGGATTATCTGGTCGAGAATGGAGTTCCCGCCGGAAGACTATCATACAAAGGATACGGAAATACTTCGCCTGTGGGAGACAATATAACATCAGAGGGAAGAAAACTTAACCGGAGGACTGAAGTCAAGATCATCGAATACTCTGAAAACTAGAAAAGCAGCCACCTCGTCAGGCAGCTGCTTCCACTCACTATTGGCATTCAGACATTGATTGGAAAGATAATCTGGTATCAGATAGTATTAATGGTATTAATATATTTATTTACAGTATCTCCGTTACCGGAACCTGAAACCGGTATTGAGATATAAATGCCCGATCCTGTAAGCCTGTTGCTCTCAACAGCGACTGATCCGTTCAAAATCCGGAGAAGTCTTCGTACGAGTGAGATATTCACTGCAAGAACCGGATCATTGTATTTAGCAAGCGATTTTGTAAGATTTTCGCTGCTAAAGAATTCGCTGCATTTGAAATAACCCTGGCCTGTATCCAGAATGTAAAAGGTGAGATTATTATCCCTTAAATAATAACCTGCCTTTATATAACCCGATTTTGTATTATACAGTGCAAGCTGAAAAAGACTCCTTACCATCCTGGAGTACCTGTTTGCATCAATGAGACAATTACCACACTGAAATTCAGGTGTTTCAGACAAAAAGACGAGATCTTCGCCAGAATCATTTTTTATCTCTTCCCTGAATTCTTTGAAAATATCTCTGAACATCAGATCCGGATTGCATATTACCGGTTCGGCTTTTGAATTACCCGTATCAATGATTGCCGAATCGAGAAAATTGTCAAACATGGATATTATTTGGTCACACGATGCAAAGATCATATTGCTGAACTCTTCTTTTTCCTTTTCCGTTGAGTCCGGTTTTTTCAAAAGAAACGAAAATGCGACTATAGCGTTCATTCTGGTTCTCATTTCCCTTGAAAGTCCGGAAAGAACAGAAGGACAATCAGAGATTCGCTGCATGCAGGCGTCATCATTTCTGAAAGTCTCCCTGTCTTTATCAGACATCTCACGTGGTACCCCAGCGCCATATCCGGAAACGTCAAACATTGTGTTCCTTTTAATTTATTATTTAAGAGCCCTGAGTATTTTCCTTGCTTTTTTTGAATAAATGCTGTTGGATTTATCAACTATTGACATCTGGTCTCTGGCCTTTTGTATTTCTCCTGTCTGAATATAACACAGACCCAGATACCATTGGGCATGATCCACAAAATAGCTCTTATCGTCAGCAATGACCTTTCTGAAAGAGCCTTCTGCCTCAGGATAATTCTTTATTTCATAGTTGGAGATCCCATTCATTAATGCAGACCCCATGTTTCCTGGTTC
>JAAYUS010000203.1 GCA_012517605.1 Bacteroidales bacterium | reverse complement strand
TATACCGACGGACTAAAGAACCTTTCGACCCGTAACCTTGCCAACAGGATCGGGATGAGTGAAGGGGCGATCTTCAGACATTTCCCGACCAAACAGGATATTATCCTTTCGATCATTAAAGATGTTCATACAGATTTCATAGGTGAGCTGCGGAAAATAGCGACTTCACACATGGAACCGGAAGTACGACTGGAAAAATTTGTTTGCGAAACGGTAAATTATCTGACAAAGAATAAAGGAATTACAATGCTACTGTTTTCAGAAGCTTCACATAATAATGATGCTTCAATGAAAAGCAGTCTGCAGCAAATATTTAATAATCAGAAAAAACTTGTGAGCAAAATTTTCCTCGACGGTATTGCTGCAGGTACTTGGGACGAAAGTGTTCCCGTTGAAAACCTGGCAATGCTGTATATGGGCGTACCTGTTTCACTGAATATCGAGCTGATATTAAGCGGAGGTGAATTCCATGCCGATAATTTCTGCAACCGTATGATGCAACTATTGCTAAAAATATTAATTAAATAATTTTTTTCAATAATATGTATGTAAGTACTTACAAATGCTTATCCAAATAAATTATGAAGCCGGGGAAACATTGATTTAATTAAAATGTAATCCTTTTTTCAAGGGAAACTTGCTTTAATACAATTTTCAAATTTTCAAATTAATAAAACATGCTTTACACGATTGTTTTTTTCATCATAGCCATTGCTTCTTTTCTCTTTGCAATGCTCGGACTCGGAGGGGGAATGGTTTACGTCCCGGTGCTCAACTGGGCGGGATTTGATATGGTAAGTGTTGCAATCCCACTCGGACTATTGCTCAATGGACTAAATACTTTGCTGGTCCTTATCCCATTTGCACGTAAAAAACTGGTCGACTGGAAAGGAGGCGCTGTTATGGCAGTAACAGCATTGATTGCGGCCCCGTTGGGTGCGATGACCAGCGACATAGTTCCGGTGCATATCCTTAAAATCCTTTTTGCTGCTATGGTAGTCATCGCTGCTGTAAGAATGATATGGGCTACAAAAAATCCTGAGCCGGAACAAATGATGCCTTTGAGAAAAAGAAGCATCATAGGTTTTTTTACAGGTGGCTTTGCCGGGTTCGTTGGTGGAATGCTTGGTATTGGCGGAGGATTTATTATTGCTCCCATACTGATGGCAACAGGATATAAAACCAAAGAAGCTGCGGCAACAACTGCATTCGTTGTCACTTTTTCTTCTTTCTCAGGCTATTTCGGGCACATGGCGCAAGGCAAAATGAACTGGCCATTGACTATCATTGTTGTGGCTGCGGTAATAATAGGATCTCAACTGGGAGGACGCTTCATGACAGAAAAGGCAAAATCAAAACAGGTGAAATTAATCTATGCTATAGTTCTTCTTCTGATAGCCGCCAAATTGATTTACGATGCAATTGCATAATTTAAAAAACAGCTTATGAAAGAAACTGAACATCATCACCACAAAGTAAGCGGCAAAAATCTTGGGTTTGCCATTCTTCTCAACGTTGGCATCACTTTAGCTCAGGTCATCGGTGGCATAATATCGGGCAGTATTGCATTGCTAAGCGATGCGGCTCATAACTTCAGCGATGTCCTGTCATTGTTCATAAGTTATCTGGCGAACCGTTTATCGGGAAGAAGAGCCACTGAAAAACAGACATTCGGCTTCCGGCGGTCTGAAATCCTTGCTGCATTCATTAACTCAGTAACATTAATAGTTATAGGAATTATTATTCTCATTGAAGCAATACAAAGACTCATAAATCCTGTCAACATATCTTCCGGCTGGGTCATCTGGCTTGCGACTGCAAGTATACTTGTCAATGGATTAAGCGTGATTTTCATACGTAAAGATTCGCATGATAACATGAATATGAAATCAGCTTATCTGCACCTGCTCATTGATATGATGACTTCCGTTGCAGTACTGGCAGGAGGATTGTTAATGAAATACTTTCACTGGTATTGGGCAGACAGTGTTTTCTCAATGGTCATAGCTGTTTATCTTCTTTATATGAGCTGGGGAATTTTCAGAACATCCCTGCGAATCATTATGCAATTCACACCTGAAGAAGTCGATATTCAAAAAATCGCAAAGGGTATTGAGAACATTGACGGAGTTAAAAATATTCATCATGTCCACGTTTGGCAGATTAATGATCACGATCTTATGTTTGAGGCGCATATTGATGTTTCAGAAGATCTTAAGGTAAGCGGTTTTGAGAAGATCCTGGAAAAGATTAAAGAGGTTTTATTGAAACACAATATAGATCACTCAACAATTCAACCGGAGTTTACGGTTAACGACAATAAACAAATTATTCATTAATAAACATTTAACTTAAAATTTAATATTATGATTGATCCAAAAGAATGGCTCGGATTCGGGCAGAAATTTCACGGACATAAATGTCCTGCCATGCCAATGGGTTTAAGGGCAGGCGCCGCCGCCATGAACGCATTGGGTGTTGAACGTGCGAAAGACGGACAGCTTGTTGCTTTTGTTGATCTTGGAGAAGATCATTGTGCGACATGTTACGGTGACGGACTTCAGGTGATCATGGGTACAACCTTCGGTAAGGGGAACATTAAGAAAACACACAAGGGGAAATGGGCTGTAACATTGGTTGACAGAGCCACAGGAAGAGCAGTGAGAGTTACTCCTAAAGCGGAAGCAATGCTGAATAATAAAAAATCAGTATTCTTTACCGATTACCGCATGCTTGGCAAACCGGCAAGCACTGTTCCGGATGAGATTGTTGACAAGCTTGTTGAAGGTGTAATGAATGCACCTGATGATAAACTGATAAATATTTCTCCGGTTTTTCAATACGAATTCGAACCAAAAAAAGACAGTTTTGACGGTTTCGTATGCGAGGAATGCGGTGAAATGACTGTTATGGAATATGGCAGGATAAAAGGAGACAAGAAGGTCTGCATCGACTGCGCATCTAAAAAATAAGATCCATTTATAAGCAAAATGGCCGGATATTTTACATCCGGCCATTTTTTTTAACTTTAACTGTTCCCGATTTTATTTAATTCTAATTTTGTCGCCAGATTTCAGGATTATCAGATATGAACATTGACAATGACCAGGCAGCATGCTGTAATATTAACCTTATCATAAATGATAATTACAATATTGTTAAAAGATACCTGCTCAGTAAAACAGGGGATTCTGAACTGTCTGAAGATATTGCTCAGGAGGTAATGGTTAAACTGATCAATGCTTTTAACAAAAATATCTTTTTACATAATCCGAAAGGATGGCTCTTTGAGACAGCACGAAACACACTTGCGGATCATTACAGAAGGAGTTTCCCCGCAGAGAATTTTGAAAACATTGTGGTACAGGATACAATTGCAAATGAACTTGAAGACTTAAGCAATGAAGCAGCAGATTTTCTTGTACCGATGATAAAATTACTTCCTGCCATATACAGTGAACCTTTATTTATGAGCGATATTGAAAATATTCCTCTTAAAATAATTGGTGAGAAGCTCGGGATCAGTCTTTCAGCGACGAAAATGAGGGTTCAGCGGGCAAGGAAAATGCTATTCAACCTTTTTCATGAATGCTGTGAAATAGAATATACAAAAAGCGGCAAATTCTCTCATTGCACTGTCAGGGATAATTGCGCCCCGCTTATTAAAACAGAAGGCGGACCAATTCTCTGATACAATCTCCATTTTAAAAAGTAACTGAATTTTGTGTCTTTTCAGATACACGTTCCGTCTTCCTGTTAATAGCAATATTATCTTTTAACGATTTTAATCTTAGTTAGCCATAATGAATACACTGATCCAGACACTGAAATATTTTGCTACAATAACCGCAGAACTGGTTGTCCTGTTTATATTAATAAGTGCAATAGTTGATCTCATTCTCCAGTATATTCCTGAAGAAAAAATCCAGAAGAGACTATCCGGCAAAGGTATTATCGGGAATATAATAGGTGCAGGTTTTGGCGCTCTGACACCTTTTTGTGCATGTTCAACGATCCCGATGACGGTAGGTTTTCTTAATGCGAAAGTGCCATTTGGTTCAGCAATGTCGTTCCTGATAGCATCTCCGTTGCTGAATCCGATTATTATCGGTATGCTTGCTGCACTTGTTAATCCCAAAGCTGCTTTGATTTATTTCATTGTTGCATTTGTGTGTTCAGTTATCTTCGGAGTCATTCTCGAAAAAGCAGGTGGTGAAAAGTTCTTAAAAAATCTCAGACCTAAAACAACATGTTGCTGTGAATCGGGCGGTTCAATTGGAATATCGCTGATACAAAAACCAAAAAGATTTAAAGACAGACTTTTATCAGCCTTGAAAAGCGGATGGAACAGTTTGCGCCCTATTCTCATTTACCTGCTGATCGGAGTCGCACTGGGAGCCGCAATTTACGGTTATATGCCGCAGGATTTTGTTGTAAAGATTGCTGGCCCAGATAATCCGTTTGCCATTCCGGTGGCAGCAGTTATCGGGATTCCTCTCTACATACGTGCTGAAACAGCTATACCCATAGGTATTGCTCTGATGGGGAAAGGCATGAGTATAGGAACCGTCATAGCACTTGTTATTGGCGGTGCAGGCATGGCAATACCCGAAATGAGCATGCTCGCAGGGATTTTTAAACCAAAACTTGTCGGAGCATTGGTTGCAACAATATTCCTAACCGCCGTAATCAGCGGTTATTTATTTAACCTGTTCTTTTAAGCTTCGCCGATCAGCAGGTTCTATCCCTTACCTGTTGTCGGTGATAACCCACAGGATGGGATAGAATTGCAACTGCCAACTAAAAATAATTTCAGGGTTTAATCTTTTCAAACAATCCGAGGAGCTTCGTTTTATAGATCTCAGCAATCTGCGGTTCATGTTCCCCGATCGGTTTCACCGGAATAAGATCTATTACCTCGGAAGCAGATAAACCGGATTTGTACATCAG
>JAAYUS010000202.1 GCA_012517605.1 Bacteroidales bacterium | reverse complement strand
GGTGGTGGTTATCTCTGGGGATATAATGTGAATAAGGACGGCAATATCATCCTTCCTGTTCTTGGCGAGGTAAAAGTTGAAGGAAAAACCATTGATGAGACCCGGATCTTTCTTCAGGAGGAATTCAATAAAAGCTATAAAAATGCAATTGTCGAATGCAAGCTCCTGAGCTTCAAATTCACTGTTATCGGAGAAGTAAATGCCCCCGGGACTTATACAAATTTCAGTAATTATCTCACTGTTCTTGAAGCAGTCGGACAGGCCGGAGGTATAAACGACAACGGACGCCGCGACAGGTTAATGGTTGTTCGTCCCGTTTCAGGCGGTACAAAGACCTACACTCTTAATCTCCAGGATAAATCACTGCTTTCAAACGAAGCGTATTTCCTTTTGCCGAACGATGTTGTAATTGCCCTGCCCGAAAAACGTAAGATATTCAATATCAATTTCGGAACATTCGCTACCGTTTTTGGAACCGCACTTTCGGTGTTATCGACAACGTTGCTGCTTATTAATTATCTGGGAAGCAATTAATTTGCGCAGGGCGCAGGGCTCAGAGCGCAGAGCTCAGGGCGAAGGGCTCAGGGCAAATCAAAGATGGTCAAGATTTAAAATTTCTATAAGTGATGGATGATTTCAGGTTTGAGAAGTTGGATATTTGGAAGGAATCGATTGAAATTTCGGATATTCTTTTTGATTTTGCCGAAAAGGCTGATGAAAAGAGATATTTCAGATTTGCTGAGCAGTTAAGAGCTGCCGCAATGAGTATATCGAATAATATTGCTGAGGGATCCGGATCTTTATCCGAAAAGGAATTTGCAAGCTTTTTAAATATATCGAGACGCTCAGTTTTTGAATGTGCAAACATTCTGCACATTTTCGAAAGGAGAAAAATAATTGAAGCATCAGACAGAATATCATTCAATTCAAGACTTATATTATTAAGTAAGAAAATTACTAATTTCAGAAAAACCTTAATATAAATTTCTTCCTCTGCGCTCTGCGCCCTGCGCTCTGAGCCCTGCGCCCTGAGCCCTGCGCCCGAAGCAAAAACCCTGAAACCCTGAAACCCTGAAACTCACTTCCCCATGACCACCCCCCAGCCCCCCGACTCCTACCCCCAGCACCCATACTACGAGCCATTTGAAGAGGATTCATTTGACTTCAAGAGATATCTGTCGCTGTTTATAAGCAACTGGTACTGGTTCGCAATCGCGCTTATCATTTCCCTAAGTGTTGCCTATGGAATAAACAGGTGGTCGGAGGAGGTTTACACAGTGTCATCGACACTGATGATAAAGGATGATAAGCTTGGCGACATATCATCCGGGGTAGCGAATATATTTCCAGGAGCTGAAGCTTATAAGAATCAACAAAATCTGAAAAACGAAATCGGGATACTTAAATCATATAGTTTGAATTACAGAGTGATGGAGGAATTACCCGAGTTTCATGTTGTCTATATTGCAGTGGGGAAGAGAGGATTTGCAGAGCTCAGAATGTACAAAAGATCACCTTTTGTAGTTGTTTATGATTCACTTGAAAAGCAATCTATAGGAGTAAAAGTAGGAATTAGAATTTTATCGGAAAACCGTTACAGACTCGAAATTGATGGTGACAGGAATTTTGAAAAAGACCTGGCTTTTGGGGAGCACTTCAAAGAGATGGGTTTTGATTTTGCTATTGTTCCAAGAAAAGGATATAAAATAAATTATGATCCTGATGGTTCCAACAGGTATTATTTCTTTTTCACCACGCCTGCATCACTTGCCAATGGCTATAGGGGTAAGCTTTCAGTTGCACCAATTGAAGAAGACGCATCTTTGGTTACTCTTTCGACATCAGGATATGTTCCCGAACAGGAGGCGGATTATCTGAATAAGCTGATGGAAGTATATATTAAGTTCGGCCTTGAATTTAAAAATATGACTGCATCTCAAACTATGGACTTTATTGACAACCAGCTTGGAACGATATCGGATTCACTTCATATTGCTGAAACGAATCTTGAGCGTTTCCGGCTGGTTAACAGACTGATTGACATAAGCCGTGAAGGTTCGATGATACAGAACAAGCTTGAACAGATTGACGGAGAAAGAACTGCTTTACTACTGAAAAGAAATTATTATGAGTATCTCAAAGAGTATATTGACAGTAAAAAGGAAAGTGGCGATATTGTTGCCCCCTCTGTGATGGGAGTATCAGATCAGATTCTGATGAAGATGGTTGATGAACTCTCGTCATTGCAAAAGCAGAAGAAACAAATGTCAATGAATTTGCATGAATCTACTGAACCGGCAAAAGTTTTAGAAGCTAATATTATAAATGCCCGCCTCGCTATTAGCGAAAATATTTCCAGTGGGATACTGACTATTGACAGTTCACTGGCAAATGTTAACAAGAGGATGTTGGAAGTTGAGAAAGAGATACGAAAACTACCATCAACAGAAAGACAGATGATCAACATTCAAAGAAAATTCGATATCAATAATACTGTATATACTTTTCTTCTTGAAAAGCGAGCAGAAGCCGGCATCGCAAAAGCTTCAAACGTACCTGACAATAGGATCATTGATTATGCAGGCTCCTACAGTACCTCAAGAATCAGTCCGAAGAAAAAGCAGAACTATACCATGGCAATTGCTTTTGGACTTATGATACCAATTCTCCTGATATTGCTAATAGATTATCTGAACAACAAGATTATTGATAAAAAGGATATTGAAAAGGCAACAAAGATTCCGATAGCCGGGTATATTAGCCATAATCAGCCTGGAACTGAAACTCCTGTTTTACAGCACCCGGGATCAACCCTTGCTGAGTCGTTCAGATCAGTTCGAACCAATCTCAGGTTCTTTCTTAGGGATACCAACTGTCCTGTAATTTCAGTTACCTCCACTGTCAGTTCCGAAGGGAAGACATTCATTTCTGCCAATCTCGCAACAATCATTTCAATGGGCGGTAAAAAGGTGTTGTTGACTGATCTTGATATGAGGAGACCCAGGACCCACAGGATAATAGGAATAAGTAATGACAAGGGATTGAGTAACTTTCTTTCGGGCGAGTTAAAATTTGAGGAGGTGTTAAACCAGACGGAAATAGAAAATCTGTGGTACACTCCATCAGGACCGGTTCCTCCTAATCCTGCAGAGCTGATTGATTCAAAAAGAATGAAGGACTTCATTGAAAAAGCCAGGAAACAGTTCGATTATATAATACTGGATACCCCGCCCGTTGCAATTGTCACTGATGCTTTGCTTATTTCTCCGGCCACAGACCTTTATCTTTTTGTTGTACGACAGAGATACAGTTCGAAAAATACCCTTGAACTGATTGAGGAACTCCGGCAAAGTGGCAAAGTTTCAAACGCAGGTATAATCCTGAATGATATCAGCCTTACAGGATACTATGGATACGGGCTTAGATATGGATACTCAGCCGGATACGGATATTATTACGGATACAACTACTATGGAGGCTATCTGCAAAATAAAAGCAAATATGGCGAAAATGCCAGGGATTATTACAAGGAAGAATGACCGTTAAATGACAACACACAGGCATTGACAGAAATAGTCGAAATATTGTTTATCTAATAGACCAAAACAGATTAATCCTTATCAGAATGCCTACAGCCAACAATCATATTCAAGTTATAATCCTATGTGGCGGCATGGGAACCCGCCTTCGTGAGGAAACAGAATACAAACCCAAACCCATGGTGGAGATCGGAGGTAAACCCATTTTGTGGCACATAATGAAACATTATGCACATTATGGTTTTAAAGATTTCATTCTGGCATTGGGATATAAAGGAAATATTATCCGCGACTATTTTCTGAATTACTATACATATAATTCAGATATTACGGTAAGTCTTGGAGACGGAGGTAAAATAAAGCATCATAATAATTGCATCAGGGACGACTGGACAGTGACCCTTGTCGAAACGGGAGCTGAATCAATGACGGGTTACAGGGTAAAACTGGCAGGAAAATATGTTAAAGGGAATAATTTCATGGTTACATACGGGGATGCAGTATCAGATGTTGACCTGAACAAGCTGTTTGCATTTCATTCAGCTCATGGTTTGACAGGAACAGTGACGGGCGTATTCCCTCCTTCCCGTTTTGGTGACCTTGAAACAAGGGACGACAGGGTTATAAGGTTTTATGAAAAGGTAAAGGATCCCGAACGCCAGGAACCTATTAACGGAGGATATTTTGTATTCAAAAAAGAGTTCCTTGATTTTATCAATGAAGATCCATCAGTTGATCTTGAGAGGATCCCAATGAAGAAATTGACTGAGAATTCTCAGCTTGCCGTTTACAGACACAAAGGCTTCTGGCAATGCATGGATACTTACCGCGATAACCAGCTGCTTGAAAAAATGTGGAAGGAAAATCCGGTGTGGAAGGTTTGGGATTGAAGGGAAGAATGGATGATTGGATGATTGGATGATTGAATGATTGAATGATTGAATGATTGGATGGAACACGGATGACACAGATTAGACGGATTTTCACGGATTTAAATCTGTGTAAATCCGTTGGATCAGTGTCATCAGTGTTCTATTTTCGTAGTATGCAAAATCTTAAAAATTTCTATCAAAACAAGAAAGTCCTTATCACCGGTCACACCGGTTTTAAGGGCTCGTGGCTGACTATCTGGCTGAAGCAGGTGGGAGCAGAAATTATCGGGATTGCTCTTGATCCAAAAACTGACAGGGACTTGTTCTTGCTTGCAGGGTTATCGGATAAAATCAAGGATTACAGGCAGGATATCAGAGACCATAATAAAATTCAGGAAATTCTAATTAAGGAAAAACCTGAAATAGTTTTTCATCTTGCTGCTCAGGCGTTGGTCTTACCCGGTTACGAAGATCCTGTCTCGACGTTTGAGACCAATATAATGGGAACAGCCAACATCCTTGAAGCCTGTCGGAGAACTCCTTCCGTTAAGGAAATAGTCATTGTTACAACTGACAAAGTCTATGAGAATAAAGAAACTCTGGCCGGTTATAGGGAAACTGATCCCCTAGGGGGTTACGACCCTTACAGCGCCAGCAAAGCAGCTGCCGAGATAGTAACCCAATCTTATCGCCTTTCCTTCACCCAATCAATCAATCACCCAATCAATCACCCAATCAATCAATCAATCAATCAATCATCCAATCAATCATCCAATCAATCAATCACCCAATCAATCTCCACCGCCCGCGCCGGTAACGTAATTGGAGGAGGCGACTGGTCCGAATACAGGCTGGTTCCGGATTGTATCAGGGCACTGGAAGCAGATCAACCTGTAGTCATCAGAAATCCTTTTGCCCTGAGGCCATGGCAGCATGTTCTGGAACCTTTGTCGGGTTATTTGATGCTTGCTGTGAAAATGGCCATGGATCGTGAGAAATATTCAGGAGCATGGAATTTTGGCCCTGAAGAGTCGGATATAATTGAGGTGCAAGCGTTGGTGAAGGAGATCTTAAAATATTGGGGCAAAGGAAGCTGGAAAGCAAATCCGGACAATAATACCCCTCACGAGGCCGGCATTCTGAAGCTTGATATCAATAAATCAAAAAACGTATTAGGCTGGAAGCCACTTTTAAATACCGGTAAAGCCGTTGAGATGACAGTTGACTGGTACAAGAATTACTCGGACCATAATGCATATCAGTTATGCATTTCACAGATAAATGAATATTCGGACAAATGGAATTCAAAGAACTGAACCTGAAAGGAGTCTTTGAAATAACATTAATGCCTCATGTTGATGAACGCGGATTCTTTATGAGGACCTACGATATTGATGAATTCAGGAAGCATGGTCTGCAAAGGGAATGGGTACAGGAGAATCATTCGCGTTCTGAAAGGAAAGGGATAATCAGAGGTTTGCATTTTCAGATCGAGCCATATTCTGAAACAAAACTTGTGAGGTGCGTGAGAGGCGGGATATTTGATGTTGCTGTTGATCTGAGAAAAGGGTCAAAAACATTTGGGAAATGGGAAGGGATAATTTTATCGGAAGAGAACAAAAAAATGTTTTTTATTCCAAGGGGGTTTGCTCATGGATTCTGTACATTATCCGAAATAAGCGAAGTACTGTATAAAGTTGATAATTATTATTCTCCGGAACATGAAAGAGGATTGATCTGGAACGACCCTGATCTGAATATCAACTGGCCAGTAAACGATCCGATACTGTCTGTAAAAGACCAGAAGAATTTTACTCTCAAAAGATTATTAGAACACGGATAACACAGATCAGGCGGATGATCACGGATTTAGATCAGTGCAAATCCGTCAAATCCGTGTCATCAGTGTTCTAACAGAGGTTCAATATGTTACACGAAGGGAAAACAAAGGAAATACTTAAAGCATTTTATGCTGTTTACAAAAAGCTGGGTTATGGCTTTCTTGAAAAGGTCTATCTCAATGCTTTGCTAATTGAATTAAAGAAATCTGGTTTCAGCTGTGATAGTCAGAAACCAATAAAAGTATTTTATGAGGGTTTTCTTGTAGGTGATTATTATGCTGATATAGTTGTTGATAATTGCATAATTCTTGAATTGAAAGCTGCTGAGGCTTTATGCGAAGAGCACGAATACCAGCTTATTAACTATCTGAAAGCAACAGAAATAGAAATAGGACTTTTAATCAATTTCGGTAAGAAGCCTGAGTTTAGAAGAAAGATTTTTACAAATGATAAAAAGAAAATGAACACAGATAACACAGATTAAACTGATGATCACAGATCAGATCAGTGAAAATCAGTAAAATCAGTGTCATCAGTGTTCTATCAGTATTAACTATGAAACACGAAGAAATAAGATCTAATATTCTGCACCTGGTTCAGGATTACTACAGGGAGAAGTTTATTAAAAAACCTTTTATTCCGGGAGAGTCCATTATCCGTTATGCCGGAAGAGTGTTTGATGAAAATGAACTGGTTAGCCTTGTCGACTCATCCCTGGATTTCTGGCTTACTGCAGGTCCTCATGCAGAAGCTTTGGAAAATGAGCTTGCAGAATTCTTTGGGGTTGAAGATGCAGCGCTTGTAAATTCAGGCTCTTCTGCAAATCTCATAGCCATTTCTGCTTTGACTTCTCCCAGGCTGAGGGATCGTCAGCTAAAACCGGGCGATGAGGTTATTACTGTTGCATCTGGTTTTCCGACGACTGTTGCCCCGATAGTTCAGAACAGACTTATTCCTGTTTTCGTTGATGTGTCACTTGGAACATATAATGCTAATACAGAGATCATTGAGAAAGCTGTTTCCTCAAAAACAAAAGCAATCTTCCTGGCACATACTCTTGGTAATCCTTTCGATATAGCTCATGTTAGAGATATTGCAAATAAATATGGACTATGGCTCATCGAGGATAATTGTGATGCCTTCGGTAGCAGATATAATGGTAAACTGACAGGCACATTCGGGGATCTCTCAACATTATCATTCTATCCGGCCCATCATATTACAATGGGAGAGGGAGGAGCAGTTATAACAGACAATGAGGACCTGGCCAGAATTGCACGTTCATTCCGCGACTGGGGTCGTGATTGCTATTGTGCTGCCGGTGAGGATAATACATGTGGGTTGAGGTTTTCTCAGCAGTTTGGTGATCTTCCCCCGGGGTATGATCATAAATATGTCTATTCACATATAGGGTATAACCTAAAGGTTACTGATATGCAGGCTGCAATAGGAAGGGAGCAGCTTAAAAAACTACCCGGTTTTATCAAAAAACGCAAAGAGAACTTTAATCTGCTTTACTCAGAGCTGGATAGATTCAATGAATACCTTATACTTCCTTATGCTACTGAAAATAGCGATCCTTCCTGGTTTGGTTTCCCGATTTCTGTAAGAGAGGATAGGCGTATTACTCGAACCGAACTGGTTCAGTTTTTGAATAACAATAAAATCCATACAAGAAATCTCTTCGCAGGAAACCTGTTAAGACAGCCGGCTTTTAAAAACATTGAAAGTAGGGTTGTTGGAGATTTGAAAACCACAGACTATGTAATGAACAATACGTTTTTTGTTGGAGTATATCCTGGACTTGGGAAACCTGAAATTGATTATATGGTGGAGAAATTCAATGACTTTTTTCAATCAAGGTAAATGTCAGCTCCAAGAAAAGTCAAAGCTGTTGTAACCTATCTGAAGAAATACAGGGATAATGTCACCCTGTACAGACTTAAGCCGGAGTTCCTGGTTAAATTCAATCCCGGTCAGTTTCTGCATCTTGCACTTGACGATTATGATCCCAGTTATAACTGGCCCGAATCAAGGGTGTTTTCAATGGTTAACGCACCGGGTAAAGAGTTTATTGATATTCTTGTTTCTCCAAAGGGTAGCTTCACAAGGCGAATGATAGATGAGCTTTCAGTTGGCAAACAGGTATGGCTTAAATTGCCTTATGGCACATTTAATTTTCGCGGATTTTCAGGGAAAGATGTTATACTCATTGCGGGAGGGACCGGAATAAGTCCATTTATTTCGTTCCTTGAAGATTTGATGGAAAGCAATGATGAGTATAGGAGTATAAACTTGTTTTATGGGGTAAGGGAGCGGGATCTTATTATTTTCGAAAAAAACCTGGAAAAGTATCAGCAAAGAATTAAAAATTTCAAATACAAAATATTTTGTGAAAATATTAACAATGAATCGGATTTGCTACTGGAACCTGGTATACTGCCAGTCAGGGAGCTGGTAAGTCATACAATATCGTACACTGATCCTGTTTATTATTTATCAGGGCCGAAATTGATGATTGAATCGTTTGAAAAAGAGCTTAAATACCAGGGAGTTAATTCAGAAAAGATTTTTTTCGATAAGTGGGAATAAAATTAATAAAACACAGATAACACTGGTTAGACTGATGACCACAGATAATATCAGTGAAGATCTGTAAAATCTGTGTCATCAGTGTTCCATAAAAGATCATCAATGAATATTCGATTATTTAAACCAAGTGTCGGAGAAGAAGAACTGGCAAATATCAGGGAGGTGTTTGAGAGGGCATGGCTGGGCAATGGTCCGATGGTAGTAAGGTTTGAAGAAGCCTGGAGTAAATATATCGGATCCAGGATGTCAATCGGGGTAAACTCCGCGACTGCAGCTCTGCATCTTGCTCTCACGGCATTTCATTTTCCCGAAGGTAAAAAAGTGCTGGTGCCTGCGATCACTTTTGCCTCCACCGCAACGGCAGTATTGTACAACCGTTTGATACCTGTATTTGTTGATGTAGATCCTGAAACAGTTTCCATTGATCTGAATGACCTCCAACGGAAATATGATAAAGATTGTGTCGCGGTGATCCCGGTTCATAACGGAGGATATCCTGTTCCAATGGATAAGCTTATGGCGCTTGCGGATAAACTTAATCTGAAAGTTATAGAAGACTGTGCCCATTGTGCCGGAGGAGAATACAAAGGCAGAAAGCTTGGAACCTGGGGTCATATTGGTTGTTTCAGTTTTGAAGAGAAGAAATGTATGACAACAGGTGATGGAGGGATGATTTGTTCTGATGACGTTGAATTGATAGAGCCTCTCAGAGCATACAGATGGGTTGGGATTGATAAAGACACATGGAGAAGGGCTGAGAAAGCTTCAGGCTTAACTGAAAATGAAGCAATGCACTGGCATTATGAGATTGCGGTGCTCGGGTATAAATACAATATGAATGATATTGCAGCGGCCATAGGACTTGCTCAGCTTAAAAAGCTGGATGCAATGAATGCAAGAAGAGCAAAAATCATTGAAAGATATCTGGATGGCATTAAAAATCTAAGAATAATAAAACCTATTTTTCCTTACGAAAGAGGTAACGGAGCTTACTGGTACTTTGGAATTCGTTGTGATAAAAGGGATGAACTTATTATTCACTTAAAAAACAGGGGTATTGCAACAGGGGTGCATTTTTATCCTTTAACATTGCAGCCACTTTTCAGGAAATATGCTGTTGATTGCAGGGTGGCCGAAGGAATATGGGGGAATTTTATAACACTTCCCTCTCATCCCGATTTAACGGATTCTGAGATTGATTTTGTTTTAAAATCTTTAAACGATTTTGAACAACTGTATAGTGAGGTATAAAAAAATCACTGATTTTGATTTGATCGTAAGATTTCTTGAAGTCAGTTTTTCATCGCCTACTCATTGGCCGGAATGGAATCTTCAGGTAAGTAAGTATTTTAAAACTGATTTTTATTATTTCGCATTACTGGATAAAAAAAGTGAACTTGTCGGGATATGTCCAATCCATGAGACCAGAAACGGATTAACAAAAAACCTTAATTCAGGACAATTTCATTATATTCCAAACGGGGGATGGCTTTTAAATTGCGAAGAAGAAATAAACATATCAGAACTTCGTATACCCATTAATGCAAGGTTTGAGTGTTTTGCCTTACCTGCAATTAAAGAGTTTGGAGCAAAATATTCAAAACCCACAAGGTCATTCTGTACTTTAATTATAGATTTAGAAAAGGATGAAGATGAAATCTGGTCAGAATCCATAGATTCAAAAAGACGAAACATGATCAGAAAGTCCTTAAGAACAGATTTGCAAATTAAAAATGGATTTGATACACTGAATGATTTTTATTTTTTATACTCCGAAAACAGCAACCGGAACGGGATTGAAAAACTTCCGGTCAGTTTTTTCGAAGGATTGATCAGAGAGGTTAAAAATGTACATTTTCTTCCGTTTGTTGCTTATAAAGATGATTTCCCATGTGGTGCACTTGGCCTGATGTATGACAAGAATTATGCAATTTACTGGCTGGGATCCACGAAACATAATGCAGGAAATTTCGGTCAGGGCGATTTACTGCAGTGGGAAGCTATTCGATACAGCAAAGCTAATGGCTGCAAATATTATGATTTATGTTATATAGAAAAAGAAAGGCTGCCTCATATATATGAGTTTAAGAAAGGATTTTCAAAAACTGAGGTAGAAGTACCATACATACTGAAAAAACAAACTATATTCAGAATAATGAACAAACTTCAGAAATAAAATGAAAAAACTCATCCCTTCTTTTTTAAAAAGTTT
>JAAYUS010000201.1 GCA_012517605.1 Bacteroidales bacterium | reverse complement strand
ATGTTTGCAGCATTTCTACTTTTCATTATAGTTATTGTTTTTAATATGATTTCACGGATAACGTTGAAACAGATAGAAAAAAGATACCAGTTTTCATAAGTAAATTACGCGGATTAAATGAAATACCTCGAAGAAAGGATCTTTAAGATTATAATGATAATAGCGGCCCTGATCGTATTGGGTGTTCTGTTATTCATTCTTGGCACTATCTTTTACAAAGGTTTTCCTTCGCTGACTCTTGATATGATAACCAAGCTGCCCGGCGGAGGCTTCTATCTGGGAAAGGAAGGAGGTGTGCTTAATGCAATAGTAGGGTCATTTTATATTATAGGCGGATCGATCTTTATAAGTCTGTTGATCAGTGTTCCCCTCGTGATGTATATTAATTTCTATCTTCCTAAAAAATCGAAGTTTGCAGAATTGATAAGGTTTTCCCTCGATATTCTTTTCGGCGTTCCTTCAATTGTTTACGGAGCATTCGGTTTTGCCCTTATGGTTTACCTTGGCATGAAAGCTTCACTTCTCGGAGGCATAATTGCAGTTTCGATGCTGATAATGCCCGTAATGATGAGGTCGCTTGATGAGGTGACCATTCTCCTTTCCAGGGAACTTCCGGATGCGCTACTTTCACTTGGAGCAACAAGATACGAAATGACTAAGGTGATACTGAGGCAACTGATGCCCGGACTCATAACTTCAATACTTCTTGCCACAGGAAGGGGGATAGGAGATGCTGCTACTGTACTGTTTACGGCAGGGTATACTGACAATATTCCTGTTTCACCATCACAGCCTGCAGCAAGCCTGCCACTGTCAATATTCTTTCAGCTGGGCAGCCCGGTTGAAGAGGTTCAGAACCGCGGTTATGCATCAGCCATAATTTTAACTGTCATTGTTCTGATCCTTAGTTTAACATCACGGTATATAAGTTCAAGGTACTCAAAAAATAAAATATGAATTCAGTCTCTGCATATATAGGTAAATCTGTTTCAGGAAGGCTCAGGATAATAGATAATGATCTTAAACTGTCTAAGAATGTTCACGATCAGTCGCTGAAAATTGAGAATCTCAATGTCTTTATTGAGAACCTTCATATTCTCAAAGATATCAACATAAGTATCCCGGAGAAAAGCATAACCTGCATCATCGGGCCATCAGGATGCGGAAAGACTACCCTGCTTAAAACCCTTAACAGAATGCATGATGAGACGCCTGAAGTAAAAATAACAGGTCGTGTAATGGTCGACGGGGAAAATATTTATGATAAAAATGTAAATGTAAACGACACAAGAAGAAAAATGGGACTTCTTGCCCAGCGGCCGTGCCCCCTGCCAATGTCGATATTCGACAACGTTGCATACGGGCCACGCATCCATGGACTCAAAAGAAGGAAAGCCATTAACCAGACTGTCATCCAGTATCTTCAATATGTCGGTCTCTGGGATGAAGTGAGGGGAAGGGTAAGAACTTCAGCGACAAAATTGTCGATAGGGCAGCAGCAACGGCTTTGTCTTGCACGCGGACTGGCAATAGAACCTGAATATATTCTCGGTGATGAGGCAACTTCTGCACTTGATCCGCTATCTACTAAGAAAATTGAGGATCTCTTCCTGAAACTAAAGGAAAAATATACAGTGATCCTCGTAACGCATACTCTTCGGCAGGCAAGAAGAATTGCAGATTACATTGTCTTCATGTACCTGGGAGAGGTTATTGAAGCAGGGCCGACAGAACAGTTTTTTACCTTTCCCTCAAAACAGATTACGAGAGATTATCTTTCCGGCAGCTTTAGTTAATAAAACATCATATGGACATTAAGGAACTGAAATCATCGCTCAAAAGCAAAACTGTTGAAGATCAGCTTGATTTACTCACTGAAATATTCCCTGACAGGGTGCTTTTTACGACCAGCTTCGGAATAGAGGACCAGGTTTTGACTCACATGATCTTTGAGAATAAAATCCGGATTCAGGTTGCAACACTCGATACAGGAAGGCTTTTCCCCGAAACATACAAAGTTTTCAATGAGACATTGAAGAAATATCAGAAACATATCCACGTCTATTTTCCTGATCATGAAGATATTGAAAAAATGGTCACCGCTAAGGGGCCTTACAGTTTTTACTATTCGAAAGAAAACAGGATCGAATGCTGCAGGATACGAAAGGTGGTCCCTCTTAACAGGGCACTGAAAGGGAAGGAAGTATGGATATCGGGGATCAGGGCTGCCCAGTCGGATAACAGGAGCAATATGGACTGGCTTGAATATGATGAGGAAAGGAAATTGTTCAAGTTCTATCCATTGTTTGACTGGTCGTTCGATAAGGTAAAGGAATTCGTAAAAGACAATCAGGTGCCTTATAATATCCTCCATGACAAAGGATTCGTAAGCATAGGTTGTGAGCCTTGTACGAGAGCCATTCAGCCCGGGGAGGATTTCAGGGCCGGCAGGTGGTGGTGGGAACAAGGAGGAACAAAGGAATGCGGGTGTCATGTGAAATAAGATAAAAGATAAAAGGCAAAAGGCAAAAGGCAAAAGACAAAAGGCAAAAGGCAAAAGGCAAAAGGCAAAAGAAAAATGGAGAAAGTAACAAAATGAAAATAAATGATGAGCATCTTAAAGAGCTGGAAGATGAGGCGATCTTTGTAATGCGTGAGGTGGCAGCCCAGTTTGAGAGGAAGGTTATACTTTTTTCAGGCGGAAAGGATTCGATTGTCCTCGTCCACCTTGCAAAAAAGGCCTTCTGGCCTGCGAAAATGCCATTCAGCCTTCTTCACATAGATACAGGTCATAACTTTGAAGAAACACTGAAATTCAGGGACGATCTCGTCAGGGAACTCGGGGTAGAGCTCATTGTTGGACTTGTTCAGGACTCTATTGATGAGGGCAGGGTTGTTGAGGAAACAGGTATTAATGCAAGCCGAAACAAGGCGCAGTCTGTAACCCTTCTCGATGTTATCGACAGGCTCGGAATAGATGTGGCTGTAGGAGGCGGAAGACGTGATGAAGAAAAAGCAAGGGCAAAGGAACGCTTTTTCTCGCACCGGAATGAATTCGGTCAGTGGGACCCCAAAAACCAGAGACCGGAACTCTGGAATATTTTTAACGGCCATAAGAATTTCGGTGAACATTTTCGAGTTTTCCCGATAAGCAACTGGACAGAACTCGATGTATGGCAATACATTCTCAGAGAGAATATTATACTTCCCGGATTATATTACACACACAGGCGGAAGATATTCCTCCGGAAC
The DNA here is from genome assembly GCA_012517605.1 of Bacteroidales bacterium. Lineage (GTDB taxonomy): Bacteria > Bacteroidota > Bacteroidia > Bacteroidales > VadinHA17 > LD21. The sequence continues at coordinate 45,421 of JAAYUS010000201.1, read as the reverse complement.
GGAGTATATCTTGCATGGGCCCCTTTTATGCAGCTTAAACCTTCAGAGAAAGTCTTCGAGGCAGATGTAAGGTGCAGAACTATCGGAGATATTACATGTACAGGAGTGACACTGTCGAAAGCTCAGTCGCTTAAGGAGATAATCTCGGAGATTGCAGCCACAAGAGTAACTGAAAGGGGAGGCAGGTATGATGATAAAAGATCGGAAGCTGCAATGGAGGACAGAAAAAAGGAAGGATATTTTTAAGGTGCGCGGTATGCGGCGCGAGGCGCGGGGAAAACCAGTATTGGGATTTCCACACACCTCGAACCTCGGATCGCAAACCCCGGCCTTTCAAATTAACGACAATATGGAAGATAACAGAAACAGTAATTTTAAGAGCCTTCTCAGGTTTACTACCGCAGGAAGCGTTGATGACGGCAAGAGCACACTGATAGGAAGGCTTCTGTACGACAGCAAATCAATATTTGAGGATCAGATGGAGCATATAGTCCAGTCGAGCAAACGTTTGGGAAAAGAGGACGTTGACCTGTCACTCCTCACCGACGGCCTCAGAGCCGAGAGGGAACAGGGCATAACAATAGATGTTGCCTACAGGTACTTTGCTACTCCATCCAGAAAATTCATTATCGCAGATACTCCCGGGCATATACAGTACACGAGGAACATGGTCACTGGAGCAAGTACCGCCGACCTGGCTGTAATACTTATCGATGCAAGAAAAGGGGTGCTGGAGCAGACTATAAGACATTCATATATTGCAGCACTTCTCGACATAAGGCACATAATATTCTGCATAAACAAGATGGATATGGTGAATTATTCGGAGGCTGATTTTATCAAAATAAAGAATGACCTTTCAGTTCTGGCATCACGACTCAATGTTGAGGATGTACATTTTATTCCAATAAGTGCAAAGTACGGAGACAATGTGGTGGAACCATCTGAAAACATGAAGTGGTATAACGGCCTTACTTTTCTAAGGCTCATCGAGACTATTCAGATAAAAAAAGATAAAAATTCATCGGATGCCAGATTCCCGGTTCAGACTGTCATCCGGCCCCTGTCGTCGGATTATCATGACTACAGAAGCTATGCAGGAAGAGTTGCAGGAGGAGTGTTCAGGAAAGGTGATGAAGTTGTTGTAATGCCATCCATGCTAAGGTCAAGGATCAAATCCATTGACGTGATGAACAGGAGCCTGGCTGAAGCATCAGCAGGTGATTCGGTTTCAATTCAGATAGAAGACCAGATTGACATAAACAGGGGCGACTTAATTGTAAAGCCCGACAAGCTTGCCACCTCAGGACAGGATATAACCATGATGCTATGCTGGTTTAATGAGAAACCCCTGAAGACCGGAGTGAAATACTTCCTGAGGAATAATACACGTGAAACAAGCTGCATAGTGAAGTCGGTAAACTACAGGATGAACATCAATACTCTTGAAAAAGAAACAACTGACGAACTTGTCAGAATGAATGATATTGTAAATATTACTCTCAGGACTGCTTCACCCCTCTCGTACGACAGTTACGTAAAAAACAATATAACAGGAAGCATCATCCTTATAGAAGAGGGAACTAATGAAACTGTTGCAGCAGGGATGATTGAATAAAGCAAATAAGTCTTTTACAGACAAAAATTTATTCTCCGGCTTTAAGTCTCGGATCTGGTTCCACTTTAAGAATAAATTCCTTCGGAGGGATGACGTCCATAAGGTATCTGACAAAATAATCCCAGCGTCTTCTCATGATGTAATAGCTGTCGGAACCATATCCGTGTCTTGCATTCGGCAAGATCAGGAAGTCAAAATCCTTGTTTGCTTTGATGAGCGAATCTGCAACCAGGTAGGTATTATAGGGAGGAACATTGTCATCCATACCTCCATGGATAAGCAGAAGCCTGCCCTTAAGATTCCTGGCATACATCTGGTTTGCCTGGCTTTCATAACTTGATTTCCCGTTTTTATCGATAGTTTCCAGACCTATATATCTTTCTCCCCAGTCGTCTTCATAATTTCTGTTGTCGTGATTACCCGATTCTGAAATGCCAACCTTGAAGAAATCAGGGAATTTGAACATTGCAGAAGCAGTTGCAAATCCTCCCCCCGAGTGCCCCCATACGCCAACCCTTTCAAGATCGATATAGGTAAAACGTTCTGCCAGTTGTCTGAGGCCGGCGACCTGGTCATGCAATGTGTTTTCTGCCATGTTTCCGTAGCATGCATCATGGAATGACTTGGACCTGTCAGGATTGCAGCTTCCTTCGAGCTGCACAACAACAAAGCCAAGTTCGGCAAGGGCCTGGCAGTCACCGCGGGCAGCCAGAAAACTCCATGAACCGACACTTCCGCCCTGAGGACCAGGGTAGATATTGACTATAACCGGATATTTTTCGCCGCTTTTAAGTCCTGATGGTGTGAAAAGAAGGCCGTAAAGGTCCCACCTGTTGTCGGCAGATCTTACTGTAAACGGTAAAGGAGGCTTCCAACCTGTTGCTTTCAGGCGCGAAATATCGGTCTTCTCAAGTACAGACACAAGCTTGCCCCTGATGTTCCTGATCTCTGTAACCGGAGGTACATCAGGCTGCGACCAGGTATCGATGAAATATTTCTTATCCGGAGAAAAACTGATACTATGATCGCCGTGTCCGGGAGTCAGCAGGGTCATATTTTTTCCTGAGAAATCGATCCTGTACAGGTACCGGAAATAAGGATTAACGCCTGCTTCTTTGCCTCCTGCGATAAAATATATTGTCCTGTTCTTTTCATCTGTATAAAGAACCTCTCTCACAACGAAATCGCCCGAAGTGATCTGGTTCTTTAAAGCTCCTGTTGCGGCGTCATAAAGATAAAGATGCCCCCAGTCGCTTCTTTCTGAATACCAGATTATTTCATTAGTTGCAGAAAAATATTTCCAGTTTATAGTTCCCTGTCCCGATTCATATTGAGTCGGGACCTTTTCTTCAAAAATATCTTTTACTTCTCCGGTTTCGCAATCAGCTATTCTCACGTTCTCCTGTTTATGATCGCGGCTTGTGGAAACAAAGACAAGCTTTTTACTGTCGGAACTCCATGCGACATCATCAAATCCACCTTCACATGATATGTCATCGCAAAGGGTGCCCCTTCGGGCATCACTGCTCATTTTCAGTCTTACCATCCGGGCTGGTTCTTTGGTAATGTCTATAATCACTCTGTAAATCCGGATGATATCATTGTCTCCGGGAAGCGGATATTTCCATGCCTGTAAATCAGGTGCGCCAACCCTTGTTTTAACAAGGTACATATCGCTTACATGCCGTTGGTCCTGTTGAAATGTTGCAATTTTCCTGGAATCGGGTGACCAGCTCAGAACAGGCCTGTCGCTGTGTTTCCAGCCTGCATTGTCGGTTGCATAACCGAAATTTTCAATTCCGTCAATGGTAAGAGCCCTTTCTTTTCCGGTAGCAGTTTCCCTTATCCAGAGATTCCAGTCGCGAATAAAAGCCACATATTTTTTGTCAGGCGATAAAACCTCATCAAACATAATGTTATTTTCCTCAGGGATATATGAAGCTTTTTCAAACAATTCCTTCCTTGTTGGAGCAAAGACTTTTTTACCATCAGCCGGGTTGAAAAGAACAAATTCAACTTTGTTATCTGTCATTGACTTGTACCATAAACTGCCGTCGGGCAGCCACTCGGGACGTATGTCATTGTCTGTTAATTTATTAACATTCGGGCCCAGCATCGAGGCTGCATGCCGGTAATCAGCTTCGGTCAGCATCCCGGAACCCTGTCCGTAAGTCACATTTATTGCTATGAGGTATATCAGAAACAGATAAGCAACTTTTTTTGTCATGGGTGAGTTTTTAAAGATATTGCTACAATTTTACAAAACCTTTCGGTTTAATCTGGCACTTTTACCACTTTAAAAAATTAAATTTAAGGCAGAAAGAAAACTGTTGTTATTTCTTTGACTTTGGTAGCAGTGGATCAGAAAATCTAAACAAAATAAAAGAATCATGGATACAAGTAAATACACTGGTTTTATTGACCATAGTCCCTTAAAAATGGATGCAACAGAAGAAGAAATCATAAGGTTCTGCAGTGAAGCTGTTGAATATTCTTTTCATGCGGTTGTTGTATTTCCTCATTATATCAGTCTGGCAAAGGAGAGGATAAGGGATTCGGGCGTTATGCTTGAAACAGTGGTGGGATTTCCGTTCGGGAATGAGCTGATATCAATTAAGGAGGAGCAGGCAAAGGCTTACCTTGATCTGGGTGTGGACGAAATTGACATGGTGATGAATATTTCGGCGTTTAAAAGCGGTAGGACCGATCATGTCAAACGCGACATAGATGCAGTATTGAAACAGATAAGAGCAAAAAATGCTCTTTTGAAAGTCATTATTGAAATAGAACTTTTATCTGATGAAGAGATTGTCAGGGCATGCAATATTGTGGCTGATGTTGGCGCCGATTTTGTTAAAACATCTGTTGGCCTGTTAAGGGGAAGCAAACCATGTGAAGTTGAAAAAGTTAAATTAATGCATGATACAGTTGCTTCAAAGGGATTGAAAGTGAAAGCAAGCGGAGCTATACATACTCCGGAAAAGTTCCTGGCAATGATCGAAGCGGGGGCTTCGAGGATAGGGACCTCAAAAGGGATTGAAATAATTAAAGGAATTCAGGATAACGCTTCTTCTTTCGACTATTGAGGCGCGGTGAACGGCAAGGATTTCAGACCGTTTATGCAGCAAGATGCTTGAAAAGGTCAAACACAAGAAAAACAGGCCAGACCATAGCTTTCAGGAATCCCAATACTCCCATCCAGAATCCTGTTGCTGTGGATATGAAATAAATTGCTGCGCCTATAAAGCCAAGGCCATATACGGCATTTGATGAATTAGTTCCGCATTTGATACTTTCTTTCATGACTTTTTCATTTTTTGTTACTGTAAAAAAATTTCACCAAATTTATTCTATCTGACTGCCAAATTCAAGTAATTCACCAAAAGATAATTAGATTTGGATCATGAATGAGGCAGTAAATATTTCTGCGATTTCAATTTTTGTTTTCCTGGGAATATTCCTGGGTTTTGTACTATCATTTTTCTTCATATTCAAAAGGTCGCCTAACAGCCTGGCCAACAGGTATCAGGGACTGCTGCTCCTTTCATTGTCATTATGTATCCTTGAGCAATTCATGAATATGACCGGGCTTATAGTAAAGGTATTGCCCCTAACAAATTTCACTGAGCCGCTCAATCTTGTAATAGGCCCTTTCCTTTATTTGTTTGTAAAAAAAAGCATAGATCAGATAGGATCAAAAAAGGAGTGGTTTCATTTCATACTCCCGCTGCTGTACCTTGCCTATATGATGTTTGATTACATTCAGACAAATGAGTTTAAGTACAATTCCTATATTGCAAGCTATCACCCTGACTGGCCAAGACTTGACGTCAGACTCGTGATCCAGCCAGATCCGTTGGATCTGAAGAGATATCTTAATCTTGTGACTGCAATTCAGATATTATTCTATGTTGTTCTTTCTTTTGTAAAAATTTCCCGAACTGCCCGGTTATCTGGTTCGACATTACTAAACACCGGCGATGATGTCCTCAGGTCTTTGAGAAACATGGTAGTTCACCTGCTGATCATAGTGATTATTTTCATTTCTGTGAAATTAAACTTCGAGGGTGACCTTGGAGATTATTTCATTGGAGTCTATGTAGGCATTTTCACCCTGATGACAACACTGAGAGTAATGAATGAATCGGCTTACTTTGAGAGGACCGCATCATTTATTGACCTGCCCGATGTGAAATACCGGAAATCATCTCTGAATGAGAATAGTAAGCAAAAGATTCTGAACAGCATAATTTCCGAATTTGAAAAGAAGGAATATTACATGGAAAACCTGGCTTCACTTTCAGATCTTTCAAAAAAGATCGGGCAGAGCCACCATCATGTTTCACAGGTGATAAATGAAAAGCTTGGGAAAAACTTTTTTGAGCTTCTCGCTTATTACAGGATTGAAAAAGCAAAAGATATACTAAAGAGTGATAAAGGGGCAAAAATTACCATTGAAGAGTTATCAGAACTGGTCGGATATAATTCCAAAACCGCTTTTAATAATGCTTTCCGTAAGCTGACAGGCAAGACTCCTTCAGAATTCAGAAAATCATCAGAGATCAGATAATCAATTAATTAGTTGTCGATTGAAATACATGCCGATAAGGATGTACATCATCCTTATAAGGATGTTCTTTATCCGGGATATTGCGATTGTAGATTTGCTTCAACAACAAAAACAATTCGCAATGAATAAGCAATTTGTAAACCTTCAATCAAATCGCTGGCCGGAAATAAATGATCTTATTGAATCCTGCCGCAGGGGAGACCAGAGAGCCCAGCTGCAGGTTTATAAACTTTATTATAAGCCTCTGTATAACCTGTGCCTTCAGATAATCAGCGAAAAGAGCAAGGCTGAAGATCTGATGCAGGAATCTTTCCTCCTTGCATTTGAAAACATCCATTCTTATAATGGAAATCTTGAATTCTATTCCTGGCTTGTCAACCACATTAAATATGCATACAGATATGGAAAAACTGCTAAGTAAACCCGGCTCAGCCAGATACTGGATTGTAGCAATAATTTTTATTGCCGCGAAGCTGTTGCTTCATTTCCTTACCAATACGAAGTATGAACTTCTCAGGGATGAGATGCTTTTCTTCAACATGGGAGAACATCTGAGTGCTGGCTATGCCACAGTGCCGCCGGTGACAGGATTTATTGCATTTCTGTCACATAAGATTTTCGGATTTTCAGTTTTCGGAATCAGGTTCTTTCCGGCTGTTCTTGGGGCCGCGTCCATTTACCTGATGGCATTACTGGTCAGGGAGATAGGGGGTGGTATTTTTGCTCTGACCATTGCGGCAGCCTCTTATCTTTTTGCTCCCGGATTTCTTCTTACAGGAACACTCTTTACTCCCAATTCTTTCGAAGAATTTATCTGGATACTTGCGACTTTGTTCATAATAAAGCTCGTAAAAACAAACAAGCCGGTGCTTTGGCTGCCGGTTGGTGTCCTTACAGGGTTAGGATTCCTTAACAAATATTCAATGCTTTTCCTGGCAGCCGGGATCATTCCGGCATTGTTTTTCAGTACTTACAGACGTTTGCTGGCATCAAGGTATTTTCTGATGGCAATATTAGCCTGCCTTATTATTATGGTGCCAAATCTGATATGGCAATACGGGCATGGCTGGCCGGTAATTATACATATGAGCGAGCTGAGAAGCGGCCAGCTTGATCTTTTGGGATTTCTTTACTTCCCTACATCTCTTTTTTCCTATTGTCAGGGTTCCATATTCATTTCCATTACCGGCCTTGTATTTTTAATTTTCGGCAAGGAAGAAAAACAATACAGATTTATCGGATTATCATCACTTATTGTTTTTCTCCTTTTGCTTTGCCTCAAAGGCAAGGGCTATTATGGCCTGGTGATCATGCCTGTCCTGTTTGCAGCGGGCGGATACGCTCTTGAAAAATACTTCAGGGGACCGCTTCTTTATGTCCGTAACGGCCTGGTTGCAATTTCTCTCATAATGTCCCTGATCGCACTTCCGTCAGGCCTGCCGGTTCTTTCCTATTCTGGTTACGATAAATATGTCAGTATGACGCGTAACTTTATTTTTCATCCTCTCCTTGAATGGGATAACGGAACCCGGCATAACTTCTCTCAGGCATATGCTGATATGACAGGGTGGAATGAGCTTGCTGGCATTGTGGCAAAGGCTTACAATTCGCTTACGGATGAAGAGAAAACCCGATGCACGATTTTTGGAGAAAAAAGTTACGGTTATGCAGGAGCCGTATATTTCTATGGTAAAAGATATGGTCTGCCTGAAGCTGTGACTTTCCATGAAAGCTATGTCTTCTGGGCGCCTGATTCGATACCTGACGGGCCTTTGATATATATTTACCGCGACCGGAATGATATGGATGAGATATTTTCTGAGGTGAGTGAAATAGGCAGTGTTGATAATATCTATTTCAGGGAAAAGGGACTTAAGGTATTTCTTTGCAGGTCACCCAGAGAAGATGTAAGAAAAATTTACAAAGATCTGGCAGCTGAAGAAAAGAAAAGGTATAGCCGGTAGCCTGCTCCTGAACTTTATGTTTTAGAACCTGAGGTACGACAGCAAAGTGCGGGGGTCAACTGTCAGGGTTCCTCGAATGCTGTTCATTACTGAAATATCCGTCGTGGAAAAGGGAATATCTCATTGACAGATGCCTCATATTTATCATACTCCTGCTTAAAGATTTTCCTGAGAATTCCTGTCTCACCGTGAATGGAAATTTTAAAACCTATGTACAGCACAATTGCTATGGATAAAATAAGCCCTGAATGAAAAATGATTCCCAGGGATGGGATGATAAATACAATAATTGATGCATAAATCGGATTCCTGCAGAGGCCAAATGGACCCTCCGTCAGAAGAACACCAGGTTTAAAGTATTTAAGGAAATAAACTGCTGAGTAAACCCAGAAGATGATTCCGGTGCCAAGCCAGATGAATCCGGATATCCTTGCAGGTGAATTGTTAATGAAGGGGAGATCGAAGAAATCGGGATATTTGTACATTACTGTCAGTGACAGCAAAATATATGGAAGGCATATTAATGCCAGTTTTGGTCCGCAACCGAAAAGCGTCATTGAGTTCTTCATCTGCTGTCCTGAATCTTTGGTTTTAAACGATATTTTTATGGAAAGTAAAATTATATCAATATGATAAGAAGCACAAAATTATTTATGTCATGTCATCCGCTCAGACAATCATCCGTAGATCAGGCTTAAAGCGGACAAACGAAGGGGAACTAAAAAATTAGGCGTGATATTTATAAAATAGTTGGACAACTGAATAATTAGGCATAAATTTGTATTATATACCGGCTTAATTCCGGTTCGACAACAGAAAGAATTCAGCCGATATTATTGAGTAGAGTTCGCCGGGAGACACTGGCTCAACGAAAATGAAAACATATCAGTAAATCAAATATAAAAAATGGAGGAAATGAAAATGAAAAAAAAGGAGAAGTTACACCTGACAAAGGCTGAGGAAGAGATAATGCAGATACTGTGGAATATGAAAAAGGGAATAGTGAAAGATATACGGCTCTGTTTCAATGAGCCGCGACCCGCCAGAAACACAGTGTCGACTGTTGTAAGGGTGCTTGAAAAGAAGGGTTTTGTTGGCCACAAGGCTTATGGCAATACGCATCTTTATCACCCCATTGTTTCAAAGGAAGAATACTCAAAGAGCCAGCTTTTCAGACTTCTTGACGGTTATTTCAACAGTTCCTTTCCGGCAATGGCCTCATTCTTTGCAAAGGAAAAAGATATGTCGATAAAAGAACTTGAGGGACTGCTTGAGGAAACCAAAAATGAACTTAAAAAGACAAAAAAGACAAAATAATGGAATCATTTGCCTGGTACCTGCTTAAGTCGGCAATATGGCTGGCCGGATTTGCACTTGTGTATCTCCTGTTCCTGCAAAACGAACGGTTTTTCAGGACCAAAAGATACTTTCTTGTGGCGGGTATTCTGATTTCGTTTTTTTTCCCCCTAATAACCTTTCATTACAGGACAGCGCTGCCTGCAGGTCCTGACCTTGCCGGATTTCAGAACATAGCCGGGCAGAAATCAGGCGGATCACATCTTTCGGGGATCGGATTTGATGGCATTTTGTTGATTACGGTTTATATTGGCGGAATAGTTTTTCTGCTTTTCAAATCTCTCATACAAATTGCCAGCGTGATGAAAAGTATCAGCGGGAAGGAGATTACCAGGGTAAGCAAGGCAAAGATCGTGAGGTCATCAGAGTATTCAGGTTCGTTCTCATTCTTAAATTACATCTTCATAAACCCGTCGGTTTCTGGTGCAGAACTGAATGCTATAATGGGCCATGAGCTGGTTCATGTCAATCAAATGCACTGGATTGACCTGTTGCTTGCCGACATGATCCGCCTGATTCAGTGGGCTAACCCCTTTGCATGGATTTATATCCGTTTTATGCGGCAGAACCATGAATACATAGCCGATCAGGTGGCTCTTGAGACCAGCGCTGACCAGGCATTGTATAAAGCTGTTCTTGTCAACCAGCTTCTGGAAACAAGGGTCTTTAACCTTTCCAATTACTTTGGTTATTCACTGAATAAGAGGCGGTTTGAAATGATGAACAAAACCTTTTGGTCGCCGTACAGGAAAACAAGATTGTTCCTGATAGCGCCTGTCATAGTATTAATTTTCTACGCTTTTGCCACCCCTCAATATAAACCTGCCGATAATGGTGTACCGGCTGATAAGGTGACCCCTGTTTCTGAAGTGGTATTAACTGCAAATAAGATAGGTTACCAGATTCTGCCCAGACCGGATTTTGAAAATAAGACTGCAGGAAGAATTGCTAAAAATGATAAGAAGAAGCTTCCCGAAAATGCCAGGATGGAAAAACCCGCAAAAATTGCTGATCTTTCATCGCCGGCTCCTACTCCTGTCGAACCTTATGTTGTAGTGCAGCAAATGCCTAATTATCCCGGAGGTGAGGCTGAGCTTCTGAGGTTCCTTGCAGAGAATACCATTTATCCTGAGGAAGCATTGGCAAAGAACATACAGGGAAAAGTAATAGTAAGGTTTATAGTAAACACAGAAGGCAATGCGGAAGGTATAACTGTTATTAAAGGAGTCGATCCGCTTCTCGATGCCGAAGCAAAACGTGTAGTCAGCGTTCTTTCCGGATTCGAACCCGGCATGCAGAACGGCCAGCCGGTACCTGTGTGGTACATGGTTCCGATTAACTTTGTGCTGCCGGTCAGGAATCAGTGAGTCCTGAAAACTGCCAATGATATTTAATCATCATCCTTTTCTGCCTCTGTTGAAAGAAAGGCAGCTCTGACGGAAGGAGGACATGGGGAGTCGGGGCCTTTTACCGATCTCCAGATTACTTCGTTGAAGTCAAAGTCATTTACCCTGTCCTCAACTGTAAAATCAAAGGTTTCGCTCAATGCCTGCCATTTGTTTTCAGCCTTGTTCCTATCATTCAAATCCACTTTCGCAGGTTTGAAAGTGTAAGGAGGATGATCAGGAGTGTTATTGAAACATCTCCAGAGTGAATTGGCAGCTGCATCATATTGTGTCATTGGCGGGAGGCCAAGAATAAGCTCCATCGTTCTGAGCAATGAGCTTGTCGTATAGGGAGTGTGGTCAACAAAACCCTGCTTTACAAATCCCCCTGCTATAAGTGCTATGCTTCGGTGTGAATCGACGTGATCGGGTCCGTTCTGTGCATCATCTTCGACGAAAATGACAAGGCTCTCTTTCCATATCTGACTGTGGCTCAGGTAATCCAGGAACATCCCCACTGCAAGGTCATTGTCGGCAACGTGTGCAAAAGGGGTTGGCTTATTAAGACTGAGACCTTCAGTATGATCGTTGATGAACCGTATACTGTTAAATCCCGGAACGGAGTTTATTGTAAGAAGTGAATCAAAATCATGTTTCCATTGTCTGAACCTTACAGTATCGCGGACCGACTGGACCCATGGAGTGAAGGATTTGCAGTAATTGTCTTCGAGGACTTTGAGGGAAGGGCCGTTATCTCCGACAAACTCACCGTAGGTCCTGTAGCTCACGCCATTACGTTTGCACTGATCCCAGAAGAACAGTTTGTTGTTTGCAACCTCTCTCGCTCCCTCTCCGGGATATGAACCACCCCTGCTCCCATAACTTGTGGGCCAGTTCTTTTCAAGGTAGTCGGTTGCGTATGCTCCCATTGTCCAGTTATGACCATCGGCGCTTACTTCGCCATCAACATAAAAATTGTCAAGAAGGACAAATTCTCTGGCGATTGCGTGATGGTTTGGGGTTATGTTCTCACCGAATAAAACAAGGTTCCTGTCGCCATTCCCCTCAGGCATGTCGCCAAGTACCTGGTCGTATGTGCGGTTTTCCTTGATAATATAAAAGACATGTTTAATGGGAGAGGGACCACCGACCTTTGCAGGAACAGGATTTCCCGGAGCACTTTCTGTATTAAGTTCTTTTTCCTTTGTGTAGGGAGTATTAGCATAGACTGCCTTTGAATATCTTCCCATTTCCTTCTCATCAGGTGAAGTAAGAATGCTCATTGTTCCCCTGAAAAGACCTCCTATATACTGGACTTTAACAGTATGTTCCTTTCCCCCCTCCTGATATACTACTTCCTCACCGCGCCGGGTTGGATTCGGCCCGTATGGATTGGCCATCGATGTCATCCCCTTTCCGTTGGCCACGAGGATCTTATTCTTTACTGTTCTGACACATGTGGGGTACCAGCCGGTGGGGATAAATCCTTTTGCCTTGCTTTTGCCCGGCTCTGACACGTCGAATACTGCCAGGCAGTTGTTGTCAGCATTTGCAATAAAAAGTGTTTTTCCGTCGGCGCTCAGGGCAACGCTGTTTGTTGTAGATCCGGCCGGCGCATCGGGATAAAGTGCAGTATTGAGATTTTCAAGAACCCGCATCTGCCTTGTATCAATAACGGATACGTTGTTATCATTGGCATTTGCAACAAAAAGATACTTGCCATCGGCTGTAATGCAGATGTCGTTAGGATTATCTCCGACTGCCACATATCCGGTTATTTTCTGGAGATATGTATCAAATACAACCACCTTATCGCAGCCCCAGCATGTTGCATAAAGGATTTTCCTGTCGGGAGAAAGGATACAGGTATAACCTTCTCCTCCAAGCGGAACCTGAGTAATTATCTGTTTAGTGATCAGGTCGACCGAATAAATGGAGTTATTCTCCTTTGTAACAGTGTACAGAACCTGCTTTTTATCATCAATTGCTATTCCTGCTATCGAGATTTTTTCGGGCCAGGGCAGGCCTAATTTTATTGTATCGGAGTTAATAAGTTCTTTTTTCCGTATCGAATATTTAATTATGAAATTATCGTTTCCTCCTGACGCATATAAGGCTTTTGAATCGGATGAAAATGAAAGCCCGAGCCATGATTTCCCGATGACCACGGAATCGGTGACAATTTCTTTTTTCAGATCAATAAGCTGTATCGTCTGGGTGCTCTGTCCATTGTTTGTAACAGCAGCCAGCTTTTTATCAGGCGAGATTGCTATATTAAGCGGTAAATCTCCAAGAGGTATGATTTTCCCTGCAGGGGTCAGCTGCCACCCGTTGGGAAGAGATACCCGGCGTGTATCCAAATCTGCGGATACCTGCGACTTAAGTTGAAATGCAAAAATCAAAAGGATTGCGGGCAGAAGAATACTTTTCATTTAAGAAGGATTGTTAGTTTAGCTTGTTATGTTTTGCTTTCAGTACTTTAAGAGCATCTTTCCTGATGTAAACAGATACCTCCTCTTCAAAATTTACAGGCTCACCGTCGATATGGAATCTCGACTCATCAGTTCTTATCGTAACTTTTTTTCCTGTAGAAATATATTCTACATATTTTGACTTATTCAGGGTTCCGGTAAAAAGTCTGTAAACGAATACCGGGAACAACCATTTAGGGAAAGGCCGGATCAATACCAGGTCCATTTTGCCGTCATCGGGACGTGCATTGCCGGCAATGAATGCATTATATCCAAATTGCCGTGTATTGGCTATGGTTAGCACAAAAAGTTCTTTATTAAGGGGTGGCTCATCTTCAATAGTGACGGTTACCTTAATCGGCCTTAGTCTGAAAAAGGTAGTGATTGTCACTCCCGCATATGACCAGAATCCTCTGGTTTTTAACTTGTCGAAGGAATGTGCGACTAAACTGTCAAGGCCTACTCCTGCCACATTCAGGCAAAGATTACCATTGATCTCTATTACATCGACATCGATAACCTGATTTTTTTCAATATCCTTCAGAAGGGATCTGATGTTTGTCCGGAATCCTAGTTCTTTGGCAAAACCGTTTCCCGACCCTATCGGGAGCACGCCGAGGATCTTCCCGCTTCCCTTCAGCTGAGAGGCTACAGTATGTACGGTTCCGTCGCCACCGGCAGCGATGAAAATATCATATTTATTGAAATTTTGTCTGATCAGTGTGCCCGATTCATCAACGCTTAGCGATTTAAAACAGGCAAGTTCATTTCTCCTGCGGTCGAGCTCCTTTGTGATTATAAATTTCACAGGCGGGATGCCGGCATAGGGATTTAGTATAAAAAGAGCTTTACTGACGCTCTCAGGAGGCCTCATAAGTGGTTGCTATAGTTCAGGTAAATATAGCAAAAATTGCTTATCCGGCAGGAGGATATTGTCCAATTAACCTGTTCTGATGGCGGATTGCTTTTATGAAATCATGGAAGGGCATTGGTTTGAAGCCTCTTGCCCTGTTAAGATGTCCTATTCTGAAAAGCATCCTGTAGGCTTTGAAGAACTCCCGGTAAAGCGTCATAAGGCCGCTGTTGGGATCCCAGGCCTGTATGGCTTCTGCTCCGGCACCGTTTATCTCAATAATGTTGAATCCTTCTCCCTTCATGAGCTTATCTATTGATTCAAACCTGATGTCGAAACGTCCGAAATAAAATTCCGGCATACTTCTGGCGATCATGTCAAACCTTTCGGTCAATTCAGGTGTTATCAGATGGCTTGCATTGCGGTAAAGGCCGCCAACCCTCAGGCTGCCAATGAATGAAAGTCTTATAAGTTCCCCTTCAGAAGGTATTTGTTCAAGGTCAGTTTCGTTAAAGCCTACATGTTCAGGTTTACCACCAAGGTAATAGCCTGATCTTAATTTCGTGCGTTCATCATTTTCAATAAGTTCCCTCAGCGTCGATTTGCCGTCACCTGTGACGAACGGGAAATAACGCAAGGTAACGGAATGTATTCTCCCTTTTTCCTCACCGGGTATCCTTACATAAAATACTCCTGCTTCACCGTCGTAAGGAACAGGCTTCTGCAGAATGATGTTTTCGTCGTGCGGAAATTCTGAAATATATTGAAGAAGGTGATTCGAATCCTCTATAAGTCTGACACCGTATCCATTCCAGCCAATATCAGGTTTGGCAACGACAGGAAATGCAAGGTTTTTTTCCTTCATCAGAGTCATGGCATTTTCAAGATCTTTTTCTCCCGGAACGCCGTTCCTGTGCATTGTTGCAAATTCGGCTATCCATGTTTGCTGTTCAGGCCCCACCATATTCAGCACAGACGACTTCGATTCACCCATAAAACCTCCTGTCTCAATATTAGGGTTTGAGGCCGACGGAAGTGTGAAGCTTCTGTATTTCAATCCGAGGAAGATATAATACAGCCCGACCGGGATATAGAGTATTGAATTCGGAATGTGTTCAGCCTTCATCACTGTCTTTTTAAGATCATCGAGTGTAGGCATGCCGTGAAATTTGTGCTTAAGATCCGGCATATATTTTTTGAACACGGAAATAAATGAAGGAGGTAGATCGCCCATTGCTTTTTCTGTTTTTTTACTCCAGCGTGATTTGAATGAATTTCGTAATGCAAATCCCACAATAATAAGCGCCAGTGCTCCCCATGCCCAGTACCCGAACTGGTTTAGGACGAGGTCACCGAAAAGGATTGCTATGGTAAGTACTATTGATGAATAAACGGCCCCTGCCAGTATAGAGACCGTGGCAAAGCGCAGGAAGGGTATTCTGAACCAGCCGCATGCAACAAATGTCGGAAACAGAAGCCCGGGTGTAATCCGGCAAAGCACGAGGACCCGTACAAGATGGGTCTGCAGCCACGCCTTTAGTCTTTCAACCTTCGGACCGATGATTTTTGATCTTAGCCATGCATTTTTCTGGGCAAAGTGTCCAAGCCCGTAAATGAGAATATCTCCGACAACAATCCCAAGATATACACTTACATATGCAAGCGGAACAGGCAAGTCTTCATGAACAGTGGCAAATGCAGATGCTATAATTGCAGCATCCTCATGAAGAAAGGTCATGAAAAAAATTGCAACACATTCTTTGAGCCATAACAAATTGTCGGGTGTAAACATCAATACAATCTGATAATTTTCAATAGTTTCCGTCCTTGTTAAGTGCGCGTAAAATTAACTCCATTTATGAGATATTTTACTTCCTTAAGTTAAAAAATTCATAAAATGAGGGCAATTTCATTTTTTGTTCCCATAAAAGACTGCAAAAATCAATCAATGTGACGGATTTATACCCGAAATAATTTTGAACGTTTTTTGAAGCTTTTTTGCTCTTTGGAGGTTACCACCGCGTCATTTTCGTTAAAAAATATTTAAACCGCAAAGGAAACAAAGGCTGGCGCTAAGGACGCATAGAAATCAGCGCTAAAGCTGTCCGCAAAAATTGTTTGCTTCGTTTTAAGTCACCTCAACCTTTTTGTGTAAATTGGATATTCGTTTTTCTTCAGCACTTTTTTCTGCAGTCGAACATTTAAACATAAAATAATGCCCGAATCGAAATTTTACTATTTTTCCGCAAATGGCCTGTTCTATGGGATTGAAACTGTTGCCGAAGCTGTAACAGCTCTAAGGGAAGGAGGTTTTATCTGGCTTAATTATTATAAACCGGAGAAGGAGGATCTTAACCTTCTCATTGACCTTATCGGCATTCATCCTTTGTCGGTTGAAGACTGCTTTGACGACAAGCAGGTACCTAAAATTGAGCATTTTCAGAACAACACGTTCATTTTATTTAACGCCTTCTCATATAAGGATGAGAATCTGTACATCGATGAAGTAAACCTTTTTATAGGAAAGAATTTCCTGATAACGGTCAGCGGACACAATTCAGACGAAAGGAGGCCTTTTAAAAATATTGAAGAAATCATTGAACATGATCCTCAGAATCTGAAAACAAGTCCGGCCATGCTCATGCACAAGATTCTGGATTTCCTGGTAGACCAGAAATATGCTTCTTTCGATACTATGGAAGATGAACTTGAGGAATCTGAAGATTCCATTGTTGATGATGTGGAAAATTTTAATCCGATGAAACTTCTCAGAATAAGAAGAAATCTTGCAGGATTACGGAAAAGTCTTTACCACGAACGGGAAATACTCGTGAAAATCAACAGGCTCGACTGCCCTTTTGTACCCGAAAAACTTATTGCCCCATATAGGGATATTTACGACCACATTTCAAAGTTCTTTGAGCTGACAGAGACATACCGCGAAATGGAGACAAGCCTCATGGAGCTTTATACATCCCTCCTTAACAACAAAATGACACAGGCTTCAAATGAAACAAATGTGACTGTTAAAAGATTAACAATGATAACAACTGTATTCATGCCTCTGACTCTTCTTGCAAGCATCGGAGGAATGTCTGAGTGGACGATGATGACAGGGGGCGAGGAAAACTGGAAGGTCTCATATGGCCTTTTCCTGCTGGCTATTGTAATTATTGGCGGATTAAGCTATTTCTTTATAAATGGTTTGGAAAAAGGGTACTTTTCAGGTAAGAAAAAGAAACCTCCGGAAGATTAATCTGCCGGTGACATGTTCTCAAATATGTTTATTATTTCGTCCCTGAATTGCTCAGGAGCATCAAGCTGACCCCATCCGTATTGCAGCTGGAACATGCCGTCGTAGGCTGAATCGTGATATGACCTTATTACATGCGGTATTTCCCTTTCATTAAGGAGCCCATCGATCAGACTCGCTTCGACTGCATTGTTAAGTACAAGTATTTTAACTGTTTTATCCATGGCGTAATATTAACTGAATCATAAAATTCTTTCAAAGAGTAAATGTAGCATTAATGTTTTTCCTGCATTGTGGTCATTTGTAAAATAAGGCTCACTTCCGGAACTGTATGACTGCCTTTTTGATGATAATAGCATTTGGATCGGTTTCTGACCTGGCAGTAAGAAAAAATCTGATTTTCTTCCCTTTGTAGCCGGAAACCGAAACATAAACAGGTATTTCACGGGACTCTCCTGGTTCAAGTGCAACAATACTGTTCAGAAGCTGTACTTTTCCATTTGCATAATCTGTGTTTATAGACAATCTGTAAATATCACTGTTGAGCCATCTCAAAGTGTTTTGAAAATGAAGCGAAGGATCTGAACCTGCAGGTTCTCCTGTGTTTTTCAGAGTAAATAAAACATAACCATTTTCACCTTTTAACTTTTTCTGAACGGGGGGCATCAATGCAAATTCCCTTTTCAGGGTTTCATTTGACTTTATGGGTCTGATTCCTGCTTTGTAAACAATTATCCCGTTTTCATTTTTCCTTATATCAATAATATAAAAATGAAGGTTATTGGCTGAATCGGCAAATTCAAAACTGCTCCCTGAGTTAAGGCCTGCATGGAATAATGCATCATTCAGCTGCCTGTAATCTGCAATTGTCCTCATGACTTTTTGTCCGTCAGGCCTGATGTAATCAACCATATTGATATCTTCAGGGTGTGCATCAATGACCCAGTTGAAACAATTGAACTGGTTTGGGCCTCCGTTGCGGCTCTCTTTATCCTTGTTCTTTGCAATGAGGACACCGTTATCCGGACAGAACGAGTCGTAACCTATTCGCTGGACCACTTCGAGAGAATAAAAATCATAATCAGGGATTCCCGGAGAGACAGGATTTACAGAAGGATCATCAACGGGAGTTCTGTCATGAGGTTCAGGGCCGTCGAGACGGACAATTATGCCGGCAAATGTCCCGGGCAGGGGATCCACCTCCCTGGCTGTCACTTCTGCCACCACCGGGCCCGATACGGCAAGGTCTTCGCGGCTCAGGGTAAGAACTTCATTTTTCCGGATAAATCCATTCAGAAGACGGTTCCTGAGCATAAGACCTGCAGGCATAGAAGCTCCCATTGTGGCAGGTACGACCCACCGCATATGAGGGCCGCCCGGACCGTTGAATGAACCCCTGTCCATCATGTCCCAGGGCCCTGAACCTGCCCTGCGGTAAGGCTGAACATAGGGATTATTGTTATTATCCCCTATGTCGAAGGCATAATGCCCGAGTTCATGCGTTATAGTCCCGGAATTTTCACCCTGCCTTATTGAAGAAAGTCCCCATTGCATCTGTCCGGCTTTCCATGATGTCCATGGAACATACCTGGTTGGAACCCAGCGTGGCTTTGCAGTATCAGGATTACCCCATTCAGCAGGAATGTCTTCCCTTGACAGGAATTTCATTTCGCCGAATTCCTGCCATACCCCTGTTTCATCATAACCAGCATAGATCCTCAGCACAGCATCGTACTGGGATTTGACATCACCGGCATCAGCTTTCCACAGAGAGTCGACATGCGGCTCCATTCTTTTTCCGGCAACGGTTCCGTCGGGAGTTGAGTTGTTCTGCCTGTATTCGTTAAGGCCGTATTCCCATAAATTATAAGGCATCCGGTAAGGGCCGAAAGGTTCCAGGTCTGTTATTCCGAACTTACCGCGCGACTGTTCCATCCAGTAACCGTTTATTGTCTGCCCGTGATTTACAGCGGAGGGTTTCAGCCAGAAATCAGAATAGAACTCAGGAACATCCTGCCTTTTTACCGGATCGATCTGTGGATTTCCAAAGAGATCGGATTTTTTCGGAAGGGTAATTACGAATGGCTGATCAGGAAAATCAACCGCAACAAGTGCCATCCTGAATTTCCTCTGTGGAACCAGCGTAGGATCGGCCCAGTTTTTGCCCGGTATTGGGCGATAATCGTCCCAGGTCATCTCGTCCTGGTCCTTAACTATCTGGGGATCAACAGGGCGTGGTGGAATTGGCAAGTTTTTATTGTCAGACTGGGAGAAAAGGGGCTGAAGCATAATTAAAGCCAGAACAGCAAAAGAGACTCTTTTCATCTTGTATTCGTTTCCACTACGAATTAAGAAAAAAATCCAATAGTGTCAGATTAAAAGAATGAGATTCTTCTTTGCGCTCAGAATCTCATACTCAATTTTTAAAATTATCCGTTTAATGAGAAAAAATCCCTATTTGCTGATCAGAACACAATTATTAAGCAGGACATCCATAAGAAATCCTGAACATTCACCCCTCAGTGTCACCGTCTGGCCTGCCATAAGTCCGGAAGTGACTGTATTCCCGGGAAACGTGCAGATAACGGATGACAAACTGCTTTCAGTTTTAAGCGCAACATTAAGGGCGCCTTTCTCTCCCTTATCGATTGATGAAATAACTCCGGTTACCTCAACTATTTTGTTCACGAATTTTATAGTTGAAGCGTTTTCATCCGATTCAAATTCCTTCTGAAGCTCTTCAGCGGTAATTGTAAAGTCGGGCTTTTCTTTTAACAGGTTTTTACTCCGGAGATTATAAAAATGGATTCCGGTAATTATTCCCGCCATTCCTGTTAACAAAATAACAATAAGGATTAGTTTGTAAGCTCTTTTTAATTTCACTGGTTGCCTGATGTTGAATATTTCATGTTTACTGTGATCTCTATGGTCTTTGCTATTTTGTTTCTTACGACATTTGGAATATTAATGTTGTAATCTTCAGGATCAATGCTGAATTTGGAACTTGCGGCAATGGTCTCCTTTGCCACCTCGATGGTCCCTTTTGCCTTTACTTTCTTTGTAGCTCCATGGATAGTAAGGTCTCCCTCCACCTCAACTTCATAGACTCCGGCAGATGAGAATCTGACCGCTGAAAGATTTGTTATTTTTCCGGTAAATGTTGCTCTGGGATATTTTTCCGATTCCATGTAGTTCTCATTGAAGTGCTCCTCCATAAGTGCTTTCTCAAACCTGAATGATTTGATCAGAACCTGAAAGACAATCTCGCCTGTTGAAATATCCAGTACGCTGGCAACCTGGTTGTTGTCAGCTTTGATGTCTTCAACGGGAGTATGAGAGAAGAATCCGATATATCCGTTTTTGGTGATATATTTCTGGCCGGAAGCCTGTATGAAAAATCCCGTGATGATAAGTATAAAAAATAGTCGCTTCATAGTAATTTAGATATTAACTTGTTACAAATCAATTAACAAATTAATAATGCATTGGTTCAACCTGATTAAAATTTAAAAGCAGGTCAGATGCAGATTCACACCAAATATTGACGGCTGAGAACCGTTTAGTGTTACTTCCTATCGCGGATATCTTATTTCCTTTTCAGAGTGAAAACCCGCGAAATGTTAAATCCGAAATGAATGTCTCCTTTTCCCCAGCTTCCTGTCGTTTCTCCAATAAAACCTTTCTCAATCATAGCTACGGAGTTTGTAAAGATCAGCTGAAACACATGACCGCCGGTTTCAATATCGAATCCGATTGATAACGGATCATAGACTTCCTGGCTGATGTATTTCTTAGGATTTGCAAGATAATAATATTCGGCGTTAAAGCTGATTCTGCTTGTGAGCTTGATGCGTCCTCCGGCACCGATCGAATAAAGGTCATTCGGATCAAGCTCTGTTGCAACAAGATTCCTGTGGACATAAGCCGGCATCAGCTGAAACGAGAAAGACTGGTTGAATTTTCTTGCCACAAGAATCTGTGCGACATAGGAAAGTCGCGATGAAAAGTAATTGGTTCTTGAAGGATCGGCCCATTTCAGTGAATTTACGGCTACAGTCGACAAAAAAGAAACGGAAACAGGCATATTCCTGGCTCCGGTCGATTGCCTGAAGAGGGAAAATTTTGCAAACCCGTCAAATGTTTTTTCATAGCTGCCTCTTCCTGCACCTATCATCAGCCAGTCATTTATCCCGTATTCAAGGCCGAACCTGATATTTGACTGGTCAAGGCCAAAAAGCTCATAAGCGCCTGAATTGAGTCTTCCAAACCTGTGTGAGATTCTGAAATCAAGCTGGCCGCCAGGCATTCTTTCAACAGAATGCCCATTCATTACCCTTGTCGATTTGAAGGTTGCTGATGTATAATTAATATCAGACTTTGAATCCTTGTCCAGCATATCCAGCAGATTTTCCTGAGCAGCCGACATGAACGGAGTTGTTACGATGAAAAGCAGGAGCAGATATTTTTTCATAGCGTCGGTAAATGTATCAGTTATTGGGCATCCCGTTCTTTATCCAGACATCAAACTGTGATATTGGGCAGGCTTTAAGCTGTCCTCCGTTTTTTGGCATTGGAGAATATCCCCCGGAATGTTTTATGGCACCTGCTATTGATGTTGCCCTGGCTTTGACATCGGCGTAGTCCTGAAGCCGTATCCCGTTGCCGGATGCTGCTGCTGTTGTATTGGAGTGGCACGAAAGGCAGCTGTTGGCAAGCATTCCGGTAACTGTGCCGCTGAAGGTCACATTAACAGTATCACATTGTAATCCAACAGACGGGTACAGCGCCTCTTCACTGTCATAATAACAGGAATTGAGGATAAGTACCATCTGAAAAGCAAGCAGACCTGTAATCCTGGATATCTTCATGGTTTAATTATTTGGTCAGGTTTTGATGATAAAGATTTCACGGGCAGGTTGTTTCTTTTGCTCCCTGTTCGATCCATAACCTGATAATTGTCCTGTTGTCTAATGAAAGAGGTTGATCCGGTGGCATTTTATCCTCGCCGGATGTGAGTGTGATTGATTTATAGATTTTGCTTCCATCCGGATTACCGGCTTTAATACCCTTCATAATATCTGGATAGCTTTTAAGTACAAGATCCGGTTCTCCTGAACCATCATGGCATCCTGATATGGCACAACTGTTAAGGAAAACCGGAAGGACCTCCGATTCGAAACATATTTCCGGAACATCCTGCAGGTCGGGCTTGTGTGTGCATGAAACTGCAAACATTATGGCAGCATAGCCTGCCAGTCCGAAAAGTAAAGTGAATATTGCTGCTGATTTCATTTATCATAATTTTGTTTCAGACAAAGCACAGTGGCTGCCTTATCTTTTATCTGGTAAAGAGACGAAAAAGAACAAAATTATGTTATTACACAGATTCCGAGTCTTATTCCTGAATGATATTTAGCATATAAAGTTCATGCTCAAGGTTTGGAGTGAATATACCTGTGCCGGTATTTGCTTTTATTTCATTTATATTCCAGAATCGGCCTTCATCTATTTCATCCCTGTTGATCAGAGGTTCCATGTCAGCATTTCCCCTGAATGAATATACAAGTTCTCTTTCACGAACCGATTCCCAAACATATTTAGCAATAAACCCGAATGAAAAATCACTTAATCCAAGCTCTTCAAGCGTCTCTCTTTTCAAGGCATCCTCAATTGTCTCACCAGGACTTACATGACCGCCGACAGATGAATCCCAGCAACCCGGAAGCAGATCTTTGGTAAGCGCTCTTTTCTGCAGAAACAGCTCTCCCCTGTTGTTGAAAAGATGCAAGTGAACAACTGGGTGAAGAAGTTTGCTTTTCCCGTCGTGGCATATCCTTCTGGGTGCAACCATGATCTGATTGCCGTCTACATCGACAACAGGGAAAAGCTCGTCAGGTGATGATATATTCATTTTGTTAAAAATTTGCATTTAACCGCATAGTTCGCAAAGCCTGTCCGAAGAAAATCACGAGGATTTTTTAGCAAGTAACTATCTTTGATATCTTTGCATAATCTTTTTTGCCTTTGCGCTTATTCTTATATACAGTATCTATTTTCCTGTTATTGAAAACCTGCAAGTTATTGAATTTCCGTCTTCATCCACAAGAGTAAGAATATGTTCTCCCGGATCCGCAAACAGCTCGGCCTGATGAATCTGTCTGGTGGTTCCAAGGTATTTTTCATCAAGATGCCAGAAGATCTTTTTTGCCGGATTACGATGAACAGCTTCAGCAACCACCCTGGTCCGGCCTCCTGTGTGATCTCTTGGAATAAAGATATTTATTCCCTGGGTAGGGTAAATAAATTCCATTACCGGCAAACTTTTATCATGTCCGCATCCTTTCATGAATGGTGGCAGCTGATCATATTCAGGATGTTTCTGCCTGTAGAAATATTCCATTGCCGGGGGAAGAATAAACCATGGCTTGTTGACGATTTCTGACGAAGGTACACAATCAGCGGTTACCTGTAAAGTCAGTGTTTTGTCGAGATGGATCATCCTGTGGTAGGGGCAGGCAGCGCTTCTCAGCCCGTTGATGCAGACCATGATTTCTTCCGTTTCAGGACAGTCGGGGCCGGCCCTGTAACCGCTCTGGCGACAGACACTGACGCTCGTCATTTCTTCGTATGGCGGTTCAAACCATTCTGTCTTTTTCATGATCCCTGCAAGATCGAAAAGAATGGGTGCAGCGGCTGCAATACCAGTCAGCCCGGGTCTGCCTTCTCCATCAGCATTGCCTGCCCATACCGCAATAACATAACCGGGGGTCGTGCCTACTGCCCAGGCATCCCTGAATCCAAAGCTTGTCCCGGTTTTCCATGCTATTTCAGGGGCAGAGGCAAAATACTGCCAGCCAGCCTGGGTCTCCGGGCGATTTACTTTACGGAGCGCTTCATAAGTCAGCCAAATCGAAGAGGCTGAAAGAGGAGGATTGGTTTCCTCCTCGATATTATAATCAGATGATGAAGTATTTCTTAAAACCGGAGCATGATAATCACCTTTAATGTATCTTTTTTCAATATTGTATCTGCCCAGCACCCGGGAGAGTGATGCATAGACTCCTGCAAGTTCCCAGAGAGAAGTTTCTCCGCCTCCGAGGATGACAGAAAGTCCGTAATGATCTGCATCCCTGTCAAATGTGGTAAATCCGGTTTTTCTCAGAAGTTCAAGGAACCGTTCCACGGAATATTGCCTGAGCATCCCAACTGAAGGTATGTTAAGGGATTGGGAAAGAGCCTCTCCGGCAGGAACGGCACCGCTGTAACTTTTATCAAAATTCTCAGGGGTAAAGCCCGGAAAACGTGTCGGAATATCTGGAACAAGGGTGTTGGGAAGGATCTCTCCCGAGGACTGCAATCCGGCATAAAGAAGAGGTTTTAAAATGCTGCCTGTACTCCTTGAGGAGTTTATTATGTCGACATTTCCGCCATGGGATGCCATATCGTCATTAGTGCTGTTCCCGACATATGCAAGAACATTGCCTGAAGCGACATCCACAATAATTGCGGCACAATTATAGATAAAGTTACCCGCCAGCTCTTTCTGATGTGCATTTACAATATCTGATGCCATTTCCTGCAATACAGGATCGATGGTTGTACTTATTCTTTCTCCCCTGTTTTGAAGGTAAAACCGGTCAGTCAGGTGAGGGGCTAGTGAAGGAAGCGGTTTCGGAATCCCTGGAAGAGGTTCATCGAGGGAAAGTGTGTAAGTAAGGCTGTCGATATAATTTCTTGCGAGCAATCGCCTAAGAAGCCCGTTTCTTCTGTCCAGAAGGATCTCCTGATTTTTGCCGGGGAATACAAGTGAAGGGGAGTTGGGCAGAATTGCAAGGGCCGCTGCCTCCGACCAGGTAATATCATCAGGCGATTTTCCGAGATACCTCCATGATGCAGCATCGAGACCAACGATATTGCCTCCGAAAGGAGCATTCGAAACATACATTTTAAGTATTTCCCTTTTCGATCTGAAAATCTCGAGCTTGACAGCCTGAAGCATCTCTGCTATCTTTTCTCCGTACGTTCTTTGCCTGTTTCCCCTTGAAAGCCTTGCCACCTGCATTGTGATAGTACTGCCTCCGCGCACTATTTTCCCTGCCCTGATGTTATTGCTGAGAGCTTTTATCAGGGAGACCGGATTAATGCCGGGATGATGGTGGAAATGCCTGTCCTCAAAAGTGAGCAGGGCTTTTTCAAATTTTTCAGGAACAGCCATTGCAGGAGGGAACCTCCATTGACCGTCGCTGGCAATCCTTGCACCAAGCAGGCTACCGTCACCTGCTTCCACGACTGTCGAGAGAGGCACTTTGAACCTGGGTAAAGGCGAAAGCAAAACCGGGATAAACAATATCCCGGCAGCCAGTATGAATATTTTGATTATCCTTTTCAATTTATTGTTCAGTGACCCTGACCTTTGTGCCCGGAACCCGGGCATACAGGCCTCCGTCATACATTGCCTCACACCATACCGGAGGCTGCAGGAATTCTCCCTTATAGGCCGCATTAAGTACAAGTACAAATGTTTTAGTCTCTCCCGCTTTCAGGCTGAAGTATGTATATACCCTGTCATCCCTGAAATCGCGGTAATCATATGCGCTTTCCCTTATCCCGTAATTAGCCTCGAAGAGCCTTGCATTCTGAATTTCCCACCCTGAAGGCACCATCTGGGTAAGGGCAATATTGCCGACAGACGAGAAGGATGAATTTGTAACCTTTGCAATCATCATAAAATCAGTTCCCTGAGGGAGAGTCTTTTGATCAACAGGCTGCAATTTGCTATCAGCATAGCTTATCTTCATGCTCAATCCCTTTTCTGCTTCTGATGCATCTGAAACGAGAGGAATTCCTTTTCTAACAAGGTTAAGATAGATTGTTGATGAAGATGTATTTTCAACACTTAAAGTATTTTTACCTGTCTTAACCCGGAGCTCTTTTAAAAGTATTTTTCCAGGTTCCACGTCCCCTGATGATTTTGTACCATTGAATGTCATGCTGAAACTTGCCTTACCTTTAATGTCGCCCGGAAACATTTCATTGAATTTCATATAAGACAATAAGGCCCACGAAAGTGACTGGGTACTGTACCAGCCATCGCCTTTCAGTTCATCGCAGATTGATTTCAGCAAAGGCAGCGCCTGCTCTTCTTTTTTCATTACTGAAAGAGTGTACAGGATGACTGATTTATCCCGGACCGGACTTCCGTAAAAGTAACCTGAATATTCATTTCCCGGGTCAATGTTCCTCATGTCAAGAAGTTCCCCTGCAGCTTCCGGTCTTCCTGTTACGGCAAATGCTGCTGCAAGGAGCCATTTTGACAATGCAGGAATTTCTTTTGATTCCCTAAGCCTGTTCATGGGACCTCTTTCGGGATTGCCGGCCAGGGCCAGAGTCAGGAGCCTGTAAGCCTGATCGTTTGCTGACTCTTTAAATGCCGGATCATAACGCCATTCCTGAGATGTCTTTCTCTGGTAGCTTTGCCATTTCCGTTTGAAATCCTGAGGTATCCTGTAGCCCTTCCTTTCAGCTTCAATCATGAAATGGCCGGCGTAAGAAGTAACCCAGTTATCGGGCTGATAATTGCCGGGCCACAGGGCTATTCCGCCGTTATTCATTTGTCGCGATGCAATTTTGTCAATAGCCTCACGTACATTTTTTGAAACAACATCTTCGGTTCCCTGCTGCCCTGCGGAGATATCCCCAATCCAAAGCTGCGGGTATGCAGCTGAAGTTATCTGCTCGGTGCATCCGTGGGGATAATTGACCAGATAGCTTAGATTCTTTTCAAGGTTGACTGAAGGAAGGAGAGATGCCTCAATTCTGGCTTCGTCGGAACCCGGGATGCCGAAAGGTTCGAACGAACTTTCATAAATTTCACCAGGCCTCAGGATCCTGAGTTCTGACCTCGTTTCTGGTGGATTTGGACTTCTGATGCTAAGGTTGATATCATATTCTGCATTTTCGCCTCCTCCTGATGCCCTGACCCTGATCTTTGCCATACCGGTCTTCTCCCCGACGTTAAAAACGAATTCCTCGTCTTTTTCCCCTGCACCCGATACGGTGATCGATCTGACTTTTTCGGGAAATGACACCAGGTCATTGCTCTCTGCAAAAATGTCGATATTTCTGATATTCTCTTTCTGGATGAAAACTGTAACAGGCAGAGTGACTTTTTCTCCGGGGCTGACCGATCTTGGCGCTGTTGCAAGTATCATCAGCGGATCCCTGACCGTTACGTTTTTTTCAGCAAAGCCGAAAGCCTTTTCATTTCCTGCGATTACCATTGCCCTTACCGAACCTGTGTACTGGGGAAGAGAAATATGGTGAACAGCATTTTTGCCTGGTCCTAATGTAAAGGGACCGATGAATCTGACCACCGGGACGAACCTCCTGGTTTTATATGATGACCTGTCAATTAATGCCTCATCTCCGCCAATCGCAAAAATACGTTGAAGGGTTCCTCCGAAAGCTCCCAGGACCTGGTCATAAACATCCCACGTCTGGATTCCAAGAGCTTCGCGGGCATAAAAATAATTCCACGGATCCGGTGTCCTGAATCCTGTCAGATTGAGCAATCCTTCATCCACAACTGCTATGGTGTAAGTCATGGGCTTGCTCCTGGTCTCCCTGATCCTGATTTCAAAATTCTGACCCGATCTGACTTCCCCCGGTACTGAAATTTCAGGATTAAGCCTGGTATCAGGATCCTCAACAATAACCGGTACGATGCCGTAGAGCCTTATTGGCATGTCATTCATTGTCTGGGCATGAGGCTGTATGACATTTACATATGCATATACATTGGGGGCCATTTCAGGTTTTACCCTGAACCGCACTTCAGAGTTGCCTTTTGTTGCGACTGCACGGATCTCATCAAGGACTGAAGTTGAATTTTCAAGAGTGATTATTATCCTTGAATTTTCGGGGGCAGGGAATGACAGCCTTACCTCATCTCCCGGAACATATTTCTCCTTATCGGTACTTACTGAGATAAGCGTTGCTCCTTCTGCATTTCCTTTCATGCCATATTCCCACGGCCAGTCGACAAGCACTACCTTTCCTGTAGAATGTCCCGAAGGCAATGAAACCCTTATGAGATACCTTCCCCATTCATTCCGGGGAATGTTGAAATTGAAGGAGCCCTGTCCTCCGCTTGTCCTGATAGTTTTGGTTATCACAGGTTTATAAATGTCGTTGGAGATATAGGAAGCCAGATCTTCCTGATCCGATTCCCACCACCACCTGTATGAGATCTTGTAAACAGTTATTTCTGCTTCTAACGATACCGGATTTCCCATCGGATCGACAGTAACAATTTTTACCTCGTTATCCCTGTCGGTGAAGAGCATCCTGTCCTTTCCCCTTAATCCGGGCAGATCGATACCTGCGAATGCCGGATATGGAGCAAACGGGTAAACTGCCTGTGTTATGCTTTCATCACCTCCTGTTTCCGCAGCCCTGACGGTAAAGACAGCATTAAGCATTCCGGGAGCTTTTATGCCGGCGCCAGGATTGAAAATCACATCCGAATTCCCGTTCCCGTCGAGGAATCCTTCGAACATTTTTACAGTCTCTGAATAAAAGCTGGCAGCTGGATCATCGAAATTGTACTGTCTGTATTTTTCAAATTCGGTCTTTTTAGGTTTCAGGAGATATTCGACTGTCGACTTGAGATTCGCTGCGGCAGCTCCGTTAAGCCATTTAACTTTCAGTGTTCCCCTGTCTGATACGGATGTTAATCCAAGAATTGATGACGGAAAGTTCAGGTCGATCCTCAGCCTGTTAGGTTTGATTGTTTCAATTCTGACCCTTTTTTCAAAAGTCGCTCCTCCTAGCCTTAGACGTGCCTTGTAATCACCTGTAACGGCATCGGGGGATGTAAAGCTTTTAAATACCAGAAGATTCTTTCCGCCGGGTGTTTGTATCTGGTTATCAACAACCTGACCCATGGGATTGACAAGCTCAAAAATAACCGGATGGTCAGCAGGAATAGTCTTGTTGAGATCCTTTATGAAAGCAGAAATGAATACTGAATCTCCGGGCCGCCATGCGTCCCTTTCACCGTAAATGAAGGCCTTGATACCTTTTTCAGGTTTAACACCCGAAACGTCGAACGAACTTACCGACAATGAGGCTCCTTCATTGACCTTCAGATAATTCCTGTCCTTGTCCTTTTGTGCTGTAATGAGAAATGGGGTCTTTTCACAGGAAAGTTTTACAGATCCGTTCTTGCCGGTATTGCCCTTAACAATTTCCTGCAACTGGAAATCATAGACTGTAATTGCCACTTCACTTAATGGGAGAGCTGTAAGGATATCATTGACGAAAATTGTAAGACTTTTGTCGGAGCCTTTTTTTGCAATAATTCCGAAATTGGAGGCAAGGATATTTCTTGTTACCTTTCTGTCGGGGTTGAAGTATGCTGCTTTGCATGGATCATCACGGTCGCGCCAGTCAAATCCGAATGAATAGTAAATAAAATCATCGCTGTCGGAGTAGTAGTTTTCCGGGTCATCCCAGTAACCTTTGTTCGCTTCCTCTGTTTCCGAAAGCATTTCCTCATATTTCTTCATCTCATCCGTAAAGGGGCACGGATAAAGTGAATATGAAGGCCTGAATGAAAGTTCCACCCGGTAAAGAATGCCGGGTTCAATATCTATGTATTCTGCCAGATCGATTGTATACAGGTTCCATCCCCCGGCATTGTTGCCTGATGGATTTATCAGGTCCACTCTTCCGGTATAAAGCGGGCGGCCAAACCTTTTTACCGAATATCCTGTATTTAAATCATTCTCCTGCAGGAAATGAGGAAGGTTTTCTTCATATATTCTTATGATCTTGAGATCGACAGCCTTAAGGTTTACTGCTTTGAACGGGAAAATAAGATTTTGCGATGATGGTATTATTACGCCGTTTCCAATCAGGCTGATTTCAGGTTTGGCAGGAGAGAAATCAATTGATGTTTTGAAAGGAGCGGAGAGAGGTGTGCCTGAAGCGCTTTTCAGCGAACTTTCAATATTCAGCTCCGCTTTGCCTTCAGCAACTGTAGCAGGTATTACCGTCACAATGTTTGAGTTAATGCTCATTGTCATCTCACGCGAAGGAGAGAACCAGATAAGACCTTCAGGATCGGTGGAGGCGTCGACGGGATCTGAAAAAACAATATCGATCTTTTTATCACTTCCCCTGTCAGTAATAATGTCTATTACGGAAAACTCACCCTTCGGAGGTATGTTTACTGTTGCTGAACCTTTCTGTCTTACTTTCGCATTGTTCCCGTTCCATTCGAGTTCAACCTTTCCTCTGCTTTCGCCACGACCGATGTTTGTAATTGTGAACCTATGTATTAAGGGATCAGAATGGTCCCATTCAATAACAAGGGGCTTTCTTCCCAGCCTGGCCTGCAGATATCCCTCAACTTCAGCAGAGGCTATGTAATCGGAAGCTGTTATTTCGCCATGCAATGCATACCGGCTGCCTTCAGCCTGGCATTCAAGGGCTCCGGTCGTGACAATAAAGTCCTTCTTTATAGTTTGTATGATTAACGGGAATTCCTTCAGTTTCTCCTGAACATCGGCAATTTTGTCGAGATGAAGACTTCCCCTGTATAAGGTCCCGGCATCAAGTATCTTGGCCGGCCTGAATGTCAGCGTCAGGTTATCTGTCCATTCGGCCTTGCCCCTTATGGCAGGTTCGAAAGTGAACAATCCAGCCGGTGTTTCTTTCTTTGCCTTTGCGGCAAAAGCCGGAGTAAACCGTATTTCAATTGCTGAATTCACGGAAATAATTCCTGTTGTATATCCGCTTATATACTCATTAAATCCCTTGTCGATCGGGACTATTATTTCTGATATGTCTTTCGGCTTCCTGAAAGGCAGCCTGGGCTTAGGCTTTTCTTCATTACCGCACGAACTGAGCATCAGAAGAAGTAAAGCCGGGATAAGCAGTCTGGGGATCTTCATCTTTTTTAAATATGGATATTCAAAAACAAGCAGTGGGAATTATATCAGTAATAAAATTACGAAAAAGAGCTGAAATTTTTAAAACCGCAAAGAGAGCAGAGAGTCCGGCAAAAGATTTCAAAGTAATGGTCACAAATTATTTTTACCGACCTGGCGCGGGCTTTGTTCCCTTTTCGGCCATAAATTCGATCTTATAACAAAATCCTGTTCCCCAGCTGTTTTGAAATTATTCCCAACGCAGAGCTAAGAGTGTTGTAGCGTTTCTGCAAGGAAAGGATTTTGTCATTGTCTCCTTCTTTTGCTGCTTCCTCAAGCAATGTCATTATTTCCTTGCGTGCAGCAATTATCTTGTCACTTTTGAATTTCAGAACAGCATCAGGAACAATATCCTTAAGCTTCATTTCCTCGGTCTCGACAAATGTCTGTTTATCCTTCCATATCCGGCTAAGCTCATGTGAATCGGAAAGCAAATCAGCCGACAGTCTTGAAATATCAGGATCCTCATGCTTAACGAAATGCTTATCTCCCGGAAATAGTCCCTGGTCGGAATAAAACCTGAAATCAGCAAATATTCTTGCGCATACCGGATCGTCAAATGAAAGCTCGTCGGTTGTTATTTCCTTAACAATATAATCAAGTACAGTGATTATCTCTTCCTTCCCGTCTTCTTTTCTCAGTATGCGTTCCAGTTCCCTGCTGCTGTATTTCAGGAGTAGCCTGATGATCTCCTTCTCTGAATAATATGTAACGGTCTTGAACTGGACCGGCTTCACAGATTGTACAGGAGGAACAGGAAGGTCTTCAGGGCCGGGATATTTATTTCTTTCCTGAAACGACTTCTGCTGGCGAAGCTTGTTTACCTCGTTATAAAGGACCGGCTCAGCAACCTCAAGTACCATGCTGCACTCCTTTATGTAAACTGTGCGTATTATGGTTTCAGGTATCACAGCGATCGACCGTACAACATCCCTGATCAGATTTGCTTTCAGGACAGGATCGTTATTCGATTCGGCAAGAAGGAGCTGGGTTTTGAACCTGATAAAATCTGTTTCGTGATCCTTTATGTATTTGGTGAAATCGCTGTTGCTGACTTTTTTGGAATAGGAATCAGGGTCCTCACCGTCTGGAAGAAGCACTATCTTTACGTTCATCCCTTCCTCGAGTACAAGGTCGATGCCTCTTAATGAGGCTTTTATTCCGGCAGCATCACCATCATAAAGGATGGTTATGTTTGGTGTGAACCTCTTTATGAGACGGACCTGTTCCTGTGTCAGTGAGGTGCCCGATGATGCAACAACATTTTCTATTCCAACTTCGTGAAGAGACATTACATCGGTATATCCTTCGACGAGAAAGCATTTGTCTTCCTGCATAATGGCCCTCCGTGCCTGGAATATGCCATAAACTATTTTGCTTTTATGGTATATTTCGGATTCAGGGGAGTTGAGATATTTTGCAGTCCTGGCATCTGACTTGAGTATACGTCCGCCAAATCCGAGAACCTGACCGGAAAGGGAATGTATCGGGAACATCACCCTTCCGCTGAACCTGTCGAAAATACGCTCTTCATGCCGGATCGAAAGGCCGGTTTTTACAAGGAAATCTTCCTTATAGCCGTCTTCAAGAGCTTTTTTTGTAAATGCATCCCTTTGTTCAAAGCTGTATCCCAGTTCGAACTTTTTGACGGTCTCCTGCCTGAATCCCCTTTCCCTGAAATAGGCAAGTCCAATGTTGATGCCCTCATCTGAATGAAGAAGGTTTTCGGTGAACTGGCGTGCCGCATAGGCTGTTACAACAAGCAGGCTTTCCCTTTCATTCTGTTTTTCTATCTCTTCGGGGCTGCGTTCCTTTTCAACAACCTCGATATGGTATTTTCGTGCAAGGTATTTAAGAGCTTCAGGATAGGTCAGATGTTCATGCTCCATGATGAAGTTCACGGAGTTGCCAACTTTTCCGCATCCAAAACATTTAAAGATCTCCTTTGAGGGTGAAACAGTAAATGAAGGCGTTTTTTCATTATGAAATGGACATAATCCCAGATAGTTGACCCCCCGTTTTTTAAGCGGGACGAATTCCTGCACTACATCAACTATCTGTGCAGCATCGAGGATACGTTCTATGGTCTGGCGGTCAATCATGGATCAAAGATAGCCTCTCTTTCAGAATTCCGACACCTGTTGTAGCCGGTTCTTTTATTATCTCAATATGACGGCTGACTGGTGCGCTGACTTCTTTCGGATCGATAAGCCACAATGATGCTTTTGAAGGCGCATATTCGATCAGTCCTGCTGCCGGATAAACATTAAGGGATGATCCTATCACAACAAAAATGTCAGCCTCAGAAGTTATCCTGACAGCCTCATCCATCATAGGAACTGCTTCTCCGAACCATACAATATGAGGCCTGAGCTGACTGCCCTTTTCACAGAGGTCTCCGGGGTTAATATCTTTATAGCCAATGTCATAGACCAGTGAAGGATCGGCAGTGCTTCTTGCCTTTGTCAGTTCTCCATGAAGATGAAGCACTTTGGTGCTTCCTGCCCTTTCATGAAGATCATCAATATTCTGGGTGATGACATTCACGCTGAAGTAATTTTCCAGCTCGGCAATGCCATAATGACCTGCATTTGGAAGAGCTTTTGAAAGCTGCCTTCTTCTTTCATTGTAAAAGCGTAGAACCAGATCCTTATCCCTGTACCATCCCATCGGTGATGCCACTTCATAAACATCATAATCCTCCCACAATCCTCCGGAGTCGCGGAATGTCCTTATACCGCTCTCAGCGCTCATTCCTGCGCCTGACAATACAACAAGCTTTTTCATGTTTCACTTATTGAACCACCTAAAATTAGCAAATAAAAGCTTTGTTACCGGCATCTTTTCTTTTAACAGCCGGAGTGTTGTTGGATCAGGCCTGTGGATTTACTATTTTTGTTTTTGATTGTTATTGCATTATGACATCTGAAAAAAATAAAATAATACTTGCCATAACCGGAGCCAGCGGGGCGATTTATGCCCACAAACTTCTTGAAAAACTTGTAAGTCTCAGGGAGCCTCCGGCTTCTGTCGCAGTTATATTCTCCGATACTGCCATGGAGATCTGGGAACATGAGATTGGCAGCAGTTTTCAGGCTGTTCCTCCGGCAAAGGTCTATAAAAATGATAGTTTCTATGCACCTTTCGCGTCAGGATCTTCTGACTGGTATGCAATGATAGTGTGTCCGGCATCAATGGGAACCCTTGGCAGGATTGCCAGCGGTGTCTCAGACGATCTAATCTGCAGGGCGGCAG
Source organism: Bacteroidales bacterium (assembly GCA_012517605.1). Classification (GTDB taxonomy): domain Bacteria; phylum Bacteroidota; class Bacteroidia; order Bacteroidales; family VadinHA17; genus LD21. The sequence continues at coordinate 10,702 of JAAYUS010000201.1, read as the reverse complement.
ACGTAATGCTGAAGGAAAAGAGGAAACTTATCATTGTGCCAAGGGAAACGCCGTACAATCTTATACATATAAGGAATATGGAAACCCTTGCACTTGCAGGTGCTGTGATATGTCCGGCGACACCTTCATTTTACAGTAATCCCTCAACAATTGATGACCTGGTAATGACTGTAGTTGATAGGATAATTGCACTTGCAGGTTTCGAAAGTGATTCATTCAGGTGGATGGGAAATGATTGATGAACGGATAATCAGGTTTTTCAGGAGACATCATGTTCTTACGATTGCAACCAGCGCCGGGAATGAGCCATGGTGTGCAAATTGTTTTTACGTTTACCTTCCTGAAAGAAATGCACTTGTCTTTACCACAGATCATCAAACCCGTCATGGGAAAGAATTCATGCAGAACAGTCTTGTTGCAGGATCAGTTGTACTTGAGACTAAAATAATAGGAAGGATAAGGGGCATACAGTTCCAGGCCATTGTTTCAGAACCTGAAGATGATGTTCTGGATGAAGCAAGGAAAGCCTATCTAAAGAGATTTCCCGTTGCCATGCTGATGGAGACACACCTCTGGATCTGCGATCTTATATATATAAAAATGACTGACAACAGACTCGGCTTCGGCAAGAAACTGATCTGGACGAAAGACACAAGGCTAAAGACGCAGGACGCAGGGAATAAATAAGCTTCTTCCCTGCGTCATGAGTCTTGCGTCCTGTGTATTTTTTATTTTCCAAGTATTTGTTTTACAATCTTCGCAATATATTTTCCCAGTATATCAAACTCGATATTTACTATTGTCCCTTTTTTTATCTGGTGGAAGTTTGTTACTTCCCAGGTAAATGGGATAATTGCAACCTGAAATGATTTGGGTTTGGAGTTTACGACGGTAAGGCTTACTCCGTTAACAGATACGGAACCTTTTTCAACAGTTATATAGTCATCCTGAAGCGGTTCATATTCGAATGTATAATACCAGCTGCCTCCGGCTTCCGTGACATCTGTACAAACGGCAGTCTGGTCGACGTGTCCCTGTACCATGTGTCCGTCAAGTCTCCCGTCGAGCTTTGCGCTTCTCTCAAGGTTTACCTTATCGCCTTCCTTCAGCAGCCCGAGGTTCGATTTCTCAAGAGTCTCCTTTATGGCTGTGACAGTATATGTATCCTTTTCTTTCCTGACCACGGTCAGGCATACCCCGTTATGTGAAATGCTCTGGTCGATCTTCAGCTCGTCTGTGAATGAGCATCTCATTGTTATATGGAGGTTGTCCTTTTCCTTCTCAAGTTTTACGACAGGGGCGGCTTCTTCGATTATTCCTGAAAACATGGCATTGATTGTTTAATCTGCCGTAAAGATATTGAATTCCCGCAAAAAATGACTTTTCATGATGATGGGGATAAATCCCCTGACGGCATGCCTCACACCTTACTGCACCCTGCAACAGGCAGCCAATTTTTAATGAACTCTCTTTTTCATCACCTTTCCCTTTACGACTGGCATATCCTCTCTCTTCCATGCCAACAGTCCTCCCTCAAGGTTGAAAAGATTCCGGAATCCGCTTTCGTATAGTTTTTCTGCAGCACGTTTGCTTCTGTACCCGGTTGTACAATAAAGGAAAAGAGAAAAATTCCTGTCGAGTGTGTCGGTAAGTGCATTCATTTCCCTGGACGAGGGGATGTTGATTGCTTCCCTCAGGCGTTTTCCCCTGAATTCGAAAGGTTCCCTGACATCGATAATTAGCGAAGGATCTCTTTTCAGGTATTCGAGGTGGAAATAATAGGGGTCAAGGGATATGTATTTTGATGAGGAATCAGTCTGTCCGCAGAGCGAGGAACTGAGTATTGCCAACAGGATGCCTGAAAGGGTTGCGAGTTTCATTTTTACCAGTTGATTGGCAAAGTAAGTAAAATCCTGTGAAATCAATAGGGCTGAAACCCCGATTCCCGTTATTGCATTCATAACTCCGCCGTGAAGACCGGAGTATAGGCTTATGCCTCCTTCAGGGAACTGAGCCCCCCTTATTTTAGACTTTACATTGTACCATCAAGCCTTTTTTCATATCTTTGTGCGATTTTTTCAAAAACTTTCTGAAATAATAACTTATTGATCCAATGGGAAAACGGTTTCCTGAATATAAAAATCTTGATCTCGCTCAGGTAAACAAAGACATTCTGAAGTTGTGGGATGAGAACGACACTTTCCACAGAAGTGTCCGTGAAGTGAATGGCAAAGGCGAATTTGTCTTCTATGAAGGCCCTCCTTCCGCAAACGGCATGCCCGGAATACATCATGTAATGGCGCGTACAATCAAGGACGCTGTCTGCCGCTATAAAGCCCAGTGCGGATATGAGGTAAAACGCAAGGCGGGATGGGATACCCATGGATTACCTGTTGAACTCGGAGTCGAAAAAGCACTCGGCATAACAAAAGAAGACATAGGTGGAAAAATATCTATCGAGGACTATAACAAGGCCTGCAAGATAGATGTGATGAAATACACCGACATGTGGGAGGAACTTACGCGCAAGATGGGCTACTGGGTCAATATGGACGATCCTTATATTACATACGACAACAGATATATTGAAACTCTCTGGTGGCTGCTTAAACAGCTGCATTCAAAAGGATTCCTGTACCAGGGCTATACGATACAGCCTTTTTCTCCGGCTGCCGGCACAGGCCTTAGCTCGCACGAGCTTAACCTGCCGGGTTGCTACCGCGACGTAAAAGATACTACCTGCATTGCACAGTTCAGGGTCATCAGAAATGCCAGATCGGAATTTCTTTATAAGAATACAGATACTGCAGATGTCCATATAATGGCATGGACAACAACTCCCTGGACTCTTCCTTCAAATACTGCCCTGGCAGTGGGCAGGGAAATAAACTATGTGAAAGTCCGCAGTTTCAATCCTTATTCAGGCGATCCGATAACTGTCGTTATTGCAAAAGACCTCCTTAATTCAATGTTCCCGGATGCAAATGCTTCACTTGACTTTTCGGAATATAAGCCGGGTGACAAGAAAATACCTTTTAAAGTACTTGATGAGTTCAGGGGAAGCCTGATGGAAGGCATCAGTTATGAACAGCTTATCGACTGGGTCTTGCCCGATGAAGGTGCTTTCCGGGTTGTTACAGGCGACTTTGTAACAACCGAGGATGGAACTGGTATAGTACATATCGCACCGACATTCGGTGCCGACGACTACAGGGTAGCAAAAGAATTCGGAATCCCGGGAATGCTTTTGAGGAGAAAAGACGGAACCATAGGCCCAATGGTTGATAAAAGAGGTTTTATGGTGCCAATAAAGGATCTCGACATTCAGTTTGTACGGGAAAGGGTGAATACAGGTTCTTACCTGGGTTTTGAAGGCAGACCGGTAAAAAATGAATATGATGAGAATCTTTCTCCGGAAGCTGATACACTCGATGTTGATATAGTTGTCATGCTCAAGCAACAGGGCAAGGTCTTCAGGATCGAGAAACAGGTTCACAGCTATCCTCATTGCTGGCGCACCGACAAGCCAATCCTTTATTATCCCCTCGATGCATGGTTCATACGGACAACAGCATTCCGTGAAAGACTTATTGAACTGAATAATACTATCAACTGGAAGCCGCAGTCGACAGGAACCGGCAGGTTCGGGAAATGGCTTGAGAACCTTGTCGACTGGAATCTCTCACGTTCAAGGTTCTGGGGCACTCCTTTGCCTATATGGATGACTGAAGACAGAAAAGAGGAAAAATGCATAGGTTCTGTGGCAGAGTTAAAAGCTGAGATTGACAAAGCTGTTCAGGCCGGATTCATGGAAGACAACCCTCTTAAGGATTATGTTGAGAACGACAATTCTGCTGAGAACTATGAAAAGTTCGATCTTCACAGACCCTTTGTCGATTCAATGGTACTTGTCAGCCCTTCAGGAAGGAAGATGTTCCGCGAGCCTGATCTCATCGATGTTTGGTTCGACTCGGGTGCAATGCCGTATGCCCAGGCTCATTATCCTTTCGAGAACAGGGATAACTTCAGCGATATGTTCCCGGCCGATTTCATTGCCGAGGGAGTTGATCAGACAAGAGGATGGTTCTTCACCCTTCATGCCATTGCCACAATGATCTCCGATTCTGTGGCATTTAAAAATATAATATCCAACGGACTTATCCTCGACAAGAATGGCAACAAGATGTCGAAGCGACTTGGCAATGCTGTCGATCCCTTTTCTACTATTGAGGAATACGGATCCGATCCTCTCCGCTGGTATCTTCTTACCAATTCACAGCCCTGGGATAATATAAAATTCGATATTGCAGGTGTTGATGAAGTAAAAAGGAAATTTTTCGGAACTCTCTATAACACATATTCTTTCTTTGCCCTTTATGCCAATATCGATAATTTCAGATATGCGGAGCAGGAGATACCGGTAAATGAACGTCCGGAAATAGACAGATGGATAATTTCCCTTCTCAATTCTCTCATAAGGGAAGTTGGGAAATGCTACAACGACTATGACCTGACACGTGCAGGAAGGGCTATTCAGGATTTTGTTACCGAAAACCTTAGCAACTGGTATGTCAGGCTCAACAGGAAACGTTACTGGGGAGGTGAATACGACAGGGATAAACTGGCTGCTTACCAGACCCTTTACGTCTGTCTCGAAACTGTCAGCAGACTCGCGGCTCCTGTTGCACCATTCTATATGGACAGGCTCTTTACAGATCTTAATGGCATCACGGGAAGGCACAGGGAGGATTCAGTGCATCTTGTTCTGTTCCCTGAGTATGATGAATCGCTTATCGACAAAGAGCTTGAGGAAAGGATGGATATAGCGCAAAAAATTTCCTCAATGATACTGGGCCTGCGCAGAAAGGTCAGTATTAAGGTTCGTCAGCCGCTTGCCAGGATAATGGTGCCTGTCACCGAAAAGTCATTCAGGAAGAAGTTTGAAGCAGTAAAAGACCTTATTCTTGCAGAGGTCAACGTAAAGGATGTTGAATATATTGATGATACATCATCAGTCCTTGTCAAGAAGATTAAGCCTGACTTCAAAACCCTTGGTCCGCGCTACGGTAAGATGATGAAGGATATAAGCAAGGCTGTGGCTGAGATGACAAGTCAGGATATTGCCGACTTCGAATCAAAAGGAAGCAGGCTTATCGTGATCGACGGCAATGAGATAATTCTCACGACAAAAGATGTGGAAATAATTTCCGAAGATATTCCGGGCTGGCAGGTTGCAAATGATGGCAAACTGACTGTTGCCCTCGACATCACAGTTACGGATGAACTCCGTTATGAAGGCATTGCCAGGGAATTTGTAAACCGTATCCAGAATATAAGGAAAGAAAGCGGCTTTGATGTAACCGACAAGATCACTGTTCTCATCGAGGATAATGACATGATCCGTGAAGCGGTTAAAAGACATGCCTCATATATTGGATCCCAAACCCTCGCGACAAAAGTCGATGTGGTGGCCGTTCTCCCTGATGACGATTCCAGGGAAGTGGAGATAAATGATATGCAGGTGAGGATAGCCGTAATCAGGAACAGGTAAAGACCCGATAAACAGGACGCATACTGATTTTGCTCAGGGCTCAGTGCTCAGAGCTCAGGGGAAAAATTCATCAAATTTCGCAGTTGTGCCCTGTGCCCTATGCCCTGTGCCCTGTGCCCTGTGCCCTGTGCTTTGTACCCTTTGCCCTGTGCAAAAAAAAAACCGCTCCTTATCTGAAGCGGCCCTTATTTATTATTTTACCTGAGTCTTGCGTCAGTCGTTGTTTTTCTTATTTCTGTTTCATCTTTGCATCGATGCAAAGTGTTGCATGGGGTACGGCCCTGAGTCTTTCCTTTGAAATAAGTTTACCTGTTTCGCGGCATATTCCGTAAGTCTTGTTCTCTATCCTTACAAGTGCGGCCTGAAGATGCTGTATGAATTTCAACTGCCTTTGTGCAAGCCTGCCTGCCTCTTCTTTTGACAGAGTAGTTGCTCCCTCTTCCAGCACTTTGAATGTCGGTGAGGTATCCATAGTGTCATTACTCTCTTCATGAGTAATGCTTGATTTCAATATTTCGTAATCTCTTTTGGCTTTATCAAGTTTCGCCAGGATGATCTGCCTGAATTCCTCAAGTTCCTCATCCGAATATCTCGTCTTCTCAGCCATAGCGATAAGTATTTTGTTATGCCGCAAAGGTAGAGTTTTTTAATTAATAAAAAAACTATCTTTGCAACCGCCTGAATCATGTTTGCAATATGGAGGTTGATAAGAACGGAAATATTTCCACTGCGGCACCGCTGAAGAAATCAAGCGACCCAAAATGGTTTGCAGTTTATACAAATCCGAGAGCTGAAAAACAGGTTCGTGACAGGCTTCTGGAAGAAGGTGTTGAGGTATTTCTGCCCCTTCAAAAGACATACAGGATCTGGAGCGACAGGAAAAAACTTATTGAGGTGCCACTGCTTTCATCATATGTCTTTGTAAAGGTCATTCCAAAAGATTTTCCAAGGGTATATAAGGTACCCGGCATCGTCAGGTTTGTCACTTTTGAAGGTCAGCCTGCATCGATACCCCAGAACCAGATCGATAACCTGCGACTCCTTATAAACAGCGATACCGAAATAGAGGTCACTTCAGAAAAGTTCGAGAAGGGTGATAATGTTGAGGTTGTCAGAGGTGCCCTGGCCGGACTGACAGGCGAGCTTATTAAAACCGGAACCCACAGCAGGGTTGTTGTCCGAATTGACAAGCTTGACCAGAATCTTGTGGTGAACATTCCAATGACGTTCCTGAGGAGATTGTAACTGTCTGCTGGTCTGCTGGTCTACTGGTCTGCTGGTCTACTGGTCTACTGGTCTGCTGGTCTGCTGGTCTGCTGGTCTACTGGTCTGACGGTCTGCTGGTCTGGCGGACGGGATGAAAGATTTACCGGTTATTTAATGTATTTCAGATATTGTTTATAGGTTTCTTCCAATCCTTTGTCGAGGCTGATCCTGTGTTTATATCCAAGGCCCTTTAAGGCAGTGGTGTCAGTTGCCTTTCTCATTGTGCCATCAGGTTTTGAGGTATCGAAAACAACGTCTCCCGTGAAGCCAGTGAGCGTTTTTACTTTATTTGCAAGATCTTTAATTGAAATTTCCTCTCCTGTTCCAATATTGAGAAAATGCGGTGCATGATACTCCGGATCCGATTTGCCTTTTGAATGTATCTCCATTATATCACCGGCATCGACATTTTCCATTATGAAAACACATGCTTCGGCCATGTCCTTCGAATTCATAAACTCCCTGAGCGGGGCGCCTGTACCCCATATTGAAACTGCAACTTTTGGCTTGCCTGAATTTGTTACTTCAATGAATTTTACCCCGTATTTGCCGAGAATATCAACTATGGCTTTTTCGTCGGAGCTGCCGGTTATTTTTTCAACAGGGTATCTGTCAAGGTCTTTTCTTATGGCTTCCATGTCACCCTGCTCAAGGCATTTCCCCAGGTGAAACTTCCTTAACATTGCAGGAAGAACATGTGATGCCTCAAGATTATAATTATCACCATGACCGTACAGATTTGTAGGCATCACGGCAATGAAGTTGGTCTTATACTGAATGTTAAATGATTCACACATCTTAAGGCCCGCAATTTTGGCTATTGCATAGGGCTCGTTTGTATATTCGAGCTGAGAAGTGAGAAGATAATCTTCCTTCAGCGGCTGCGGGGCATTCTTAGGGTATATGCAGGTAGATCCCAGAAACAGAAGTTTTTTGACCCCATATTTCCAGGATGATGCGATAACATTGTTCTGGATCATCAGATTGACATAAATAAAGTCAGCCCTGAGAGTATTGTTTGCAATGATTCCCCCGACCTTTGCTGCGGCAAGAAGTACATATTCAGGCTTATACTCACTGAAGAAGTTTTCCACTGCTTTCTGGTCAGTAAGATCAAGCTCTTCCATGGTCCTCAGGATAAGGTTGTCATATCCTTTCTCCCTAAGTGTCAGTGTTAGTGCCGATCCTACCAGTCCGGTGTGTCCTGCAACGTAAATTCTGGAATTTGTTTCCATAGATGTAAGTTTAAATCAGCCCAACCCCTTTTCCGGGGGAGAGGGGCTTTGTTTTCAGCAGGCAAGCATAAGGCTTACCCTGGAGTATATGGTTGTTATTCAAAATAATTCAAGGTTCTGAAACCTCCGTTCTTGATATGAGCCTCTTTCTTCATAAGATGTATATCGGAGGAAATCATATCTTCAATAAGTCCGTTAAGGTCAAATTCAGGTGCCCATCCCAGCCTGGTCCTGGCTTTTGTTGAATCGCCTATCAGTAAATCGACTTCTGTGGGCCTGTAGTAGTTTCTATCCACCCTGACAACAACAGGGTTGTTTGCAATCCTTGATCTTATATGATTCTTATATTCCTCACCCACTTTTTCAGCGAACAGCTTTTCATCAAAAGCGACAATTTTTCCAACTTCTTCTTCCTTTTCGCCCGAGAAAGCAATCTCCATTCCGGCAGCTGCAAAGGTCTTCAGTATGAACTCGCGGATTGATGTGGTAACACCGGTTGCAATGACATAATCATCGGGTTTATCCTGCTGCAGTATCAGATGCATGGCTTTAATGTAATCCTTTGCATGACCCCAGTCGCGGCGTGATGACAGGTTACCCATGAACAGACATTCCTGCATGCCAAGGGCTATTCTGGCCATTGCCCTGGAGATCTTCCTTGTAACGAAAGTTTCACCCCTGATTGGCGATTCATGGTTGAAAAGTATGCCGTTGCTTGCATGCATCCCATATGCTTCGCGGTAGTTTATAGTTATCCAGTAAGCGTATAGTTTTGCTACGCCATAGGGACTCCTTGGATAAAACGGAGTTTTCTCGGTTTGGGGCACTTCCTGTACAAGTCCGTAAAGCTCGCTTGTTGATGCCTGGTAAATTCGTGTTTTCCCTGTCAGACCGAGCAGCCTGACAGCTTCAAGTATCCTGAGTGTGCCTAACCCGTCGGCATTGGCAGTGTATTCAGGAGTGTCAAAGCTGACCTTGACATGGCTCATTGCAGCAAGGTTATAGATCTCATCAGGCTGGCATTCCTGTATTACTTTTGTTACATTCATGGAATCGGTAAGGTCGCCGTAATGGAGGATAAAATCCCTTTTGTCGACATGAGGATCCTGATACAGGTGGTCGATCCTTTCAGTATTAAAAAGTGAGCTGCGCCTTTTTATGCCATGAACAATGTAATCCTTTTTAAGAAGGTACTCAGCCAGATATGCTCCATCCTGTCCTGTTACCCCTGTAATTAATGCAGTTTTTGACATTTCAATCAGTTATTATGAAAGTAAGAATTTATATTTATGTTCTGTTTATTAAACCTTTAACTCTTCTTCCCGGGGAAACTTCTTTTACAGTAAGTCTCTCCTCCATTTTTGAACTCCATCTCCCCAGTTCATTCTTTAACCCACCAACTTCCTGGTTTGTTTCAACCCCCAATTGCACCTTCATCTTTTCACCCCCCAACCCCCCTTCAACTTTTCATCCCCTTCCCCTTTTCACCCCCCTTCCCCTTTTCACCCCCCAACCCCCCTAAAGGGGGGCTAAATCTCTGATTCTGATCTCTCTTTAACCCCCCTTCATGGGGGCAGGGGGGTGGATCTCCGGATCCCCTTTAAGGGGTGGTGTATCTCCGGATCTCCTTCAGGAAGGACGAGTCTCCATAAGCAGGAAGAGTCTCCTACGGGTTACAGAATCGATAGATGCAGGGATGATTCAATCAGATCCAGAAATCCTTCACCCTTATTTTGATCCTGAACGCATTCGGGATCTCTTTCTCACTTATCAGGATCAGATATCCTCCTCCTCCTGCACCCGACAACTTCCACGCTTTTGCTTTGTCATGATACTGATCTATAATCTTTTGTATCTCAGGATTCATCATCTTGGGAAACATCCTGACCTGGGAACGGAAGGAATTTAAAAATCCGTCAGTGAATTTTTCGAAATCCATATTAATTAATCCTTCCCATGCAAGTTCGGCAGCATCAGCAAGCTTTTTTACATTTTCAGTATTTATACAAGTATCGCTAAGAACGTTATAACCATCGGGGCGGGGCCATAGTGTCAGCATATACAACCTGTCCTCAAGCCATTTTATTGTTTTAAGGTCCGAAATAGTCTCAAATCTGGAGGGCCAGTACTTCCCTTTATCATAAAAGAACTTGTTTATCCCGGGCATTGTGATGCCTATGGAATCCTGGGATCCGCTGACCTCTGTGGTTCCGGGATCATTGTCATATCTGAAGAGTGTTTTTGCAAGTTTTTCCGGTTTTTCAAGAGGCAGATGATCATTCCAGAGCTCTATTGCCTTTTTACGGGTCGAAGTAGCCATCCCCGAACGTTCATTGAATTCGATAGTCGGCTCCAGTGATGCCGTTATTGCTGCACCCGGATAATATTTCGACACATACGGCTGATCGATCCAGGTTCCGGCAAGGTCGATCCTGTAGGGCATCGGCTTAATGGCACGCAAAGATGTTGTGGACCGTGCCGGAAGATTTGCATGAGGGATCCTTTTCAGAACCTTGTACTCAATACCCAGCTCTTTACAGAGTTTCTCCTTTTCAGGCGAATGGCCATCTTCGTTGACGATGAAAATGTCCGGACCAAGTTCCTTCATGTCCTCTGCAAAATCGAGGAGCCCGCTTCCTTTGTTGACAGT
>JAAYUS010000200.1 GCA_012517605.1 Bacteroidales bacterium | reverse complement strand
GGCGAAGAACAAATATGTCTTGCCAGGTATAAGTGTTCTTTTATCCACCTCCTTTACACCCATGAGTATATCACAGTCGCGCAGGTCTTCCCTGAGAGGGATATCGAGATATTCATATTCCTCGTTCGAATAGCACCGGTAGTCGCTGGGCTGAACGAAGAACTCGACGTGAGGATAAAGTTCCTGGAGCGCAATTATCTGGGGAGGAGAAAGCGGCACTCTTCTGTCAGGAGGATTTTTTGTCTCACGCAAAATGCCGATTCTGATTGTCTTTTCCATGGATCATGGGATTGGGATAGATTTCAAATTTAGCAATTACGTCAAGATTTTTTAGTGATATAAATCAAGGATGGGACAATAATTATATGGGGCCACAAAATTACAGGAAAAGCAAAATTGAGAACTTCCGGTAAATAATTACCTTTAAACTTATCTTGACAATATTAATTTCAATCAATTTAAGATGAGAAGCAATAAATTGATTCGGTTGTCTGCCGTAAAACTGGCAGCAGTCATTGTGCTGTTATGCTTTACCCTGGCATTTCCGCTTAAAGCACAGCGCGACGACAAGCTTACAGGATTAATAATTACTGAAAAAGCATTTCCCTTCATTTCAATGATGAGGGAAAACAGGGATGTAATTAACATTATAAGTGCTGATCCGGGACTGAAAAAGCAGGTACTCAGACGAAGGGAAAAAATAGCAGCAGCTTTGAAAGAATGCGGGGATGTTGACTGCCTGGAAGCCTCTGTGCAGTTTGAACCCGGCGAGATTGGCTCAATCGGGAATGATCTGGTAAGGCTTTATTCAGAAAATGAGGAATTCAGAACATTTATTTCCAGACTGAGGGATTCGGATCATTACATTATGTTTGAATCAGGCAATGACACGGCATTTGTCAGGGCCGTCTGGAATTCAGTTGCTGCAGGCATGAACCAGGCTCTTGGTGTTTACATTAAAGGAGACAGACCAAGGTATTTCAATATAGATGCCATCTCTTTTCCCAAAAATGATGAGAAATTCCTTGCCATTGTCCGGAATGACCTCAGTAAAGAAATGGATAACAGGGAAAACATTTCATTTTATGACATATCCATTAACATGCTGGTCAATGCAATGCTGGCGAACGGGAGAGATGAAGCTGCCCGATATGAACCTTTGACAGGCGGCATGAATAAAAGTCCGTTTGAAAGCATACCAGGGATAAAAGTGATCTGAAGAAACTAACTGAAGAATCGAGTGAATATTATCCAATCAGAAATGCCCTTCAGGTCAATTCATTCGATCCCCTAGACCCATAATGAATAAAACAGGCAGAGCCATGGTAAAAACATACAGACTGACTTCATTTTCAACCTGAACCGGTGTTCATTTGATTTTTACCTCTTTTTTCAGCCTGATATCTCCGGCCGAAGCGCCAACAAGCAGTTCAATATCACATGGATCATCTGCCCATTCATGTTTTGACTCGTTCCAGTATTGAAGGCTGCTTACAGGTATCTTTATTACCACCTTTCCTGTC
>JAAYUS010000199.1 GCA_012517605.1 Bacteroidales bacterium | reverse complement strand
TTAAATATTAAATAAACATTTATCCATGTTCATAACTAAACTCAAGAAGGCTGATTTATTAAAAATCAGCCCTGAAATTTACCTACTTAGAAGTATCATCACTGTACCTCCTCAAAATATTAATTTTGACAGGTTCCAGATACAGGAAAACCACCAAATGCATATCGACAATCACTACCACAATTCCCAGATGATGACACCAAATATCCAAGCCAGATGGGTGGACTTATAGAATAATTATAACACAAACAAGTGCATGCACCATCGCCATAATCTCCTCCTCTCAAAGTTATGAGTTCGTCGTTTTTTATTAACTTTTCAGAATTGATCTGTAGCTTATTAAGCCTTTTCATCTTTTTATGTTTTAATTGTTAATACTCCTTTTTTTGATTACGGATTTCATATCACGGTCTGGCTGCCAATCCGGTCAAAACATTAACTTTGCCAGTATACCTCCTTTCTGTTATGGAAAGGTCCGGGCAGGAAGTGGCGCAGAGTTTAAAACTCAGGGCACAGAGAAAAGCATCCTGCCCTTCTCTTTCAAATTTACAACAATTGACTGTATGCATGTAAAGAAATTATCTAATTGTTAATTACTTAACGACAAATCATTTAATTACTATTTCTTCCTTTTCTTTGAAAATTTTACTGAAATACCTGATATCATTAACTTCATATTGCGGAGGAAGTTTGAGCCCATTAATAAAAAATGTCGGAGTGCCCATAACATTGCACTCTTTAAAAAGACGTCCATTCTCTTCACTGACTCTATCCGAAATATCATTATCTTCAGGGATACAAAGACCTTCTGTTATCTTTGTCCTGGAATAAGGATCAGCATTAAACCATTGCTCCATTAGTTCTAATGATTCCGCTTCTTTACCCTGCCTGTTATTGTCATAAAGAGTCGTGAGCATTTTGTTGTCGGATGTAATCAGAACAAGATTTATAATTATATCTTCATTTTCATTGAGCATGTTCCGGATCTTCTCAAAAGCCCTTGCACAATGTGAACAGTGCAGACTCAGAAATGCTGTTATCCTGATCGAAGCATCCCTGTTACCGAAAATCAGACTGCTCTCCGATAAAGTAATTTCATAGTGAGGCTGACTAATAAGAAGCATTTTAAGGATTTCCGGATTTTTCTTAAACCTCAAATATTTATAATAATGAACCTCATTCGACATCTGCTCCCTACGGAATAATTTGAACAGGGTGTAGATTATTGCAATTACAAATAAAATGAGTACAAGTCTTGTAACAGAATCAAAAGAAAAGTTCATCTGCAATAACTGAGGCAGCAATAAAATGAATTCTGTAATCAGTATAAGCTGAACACCAAGGCACATGGGACACCACTTCTTCAAAACAAATCCCTGGTAATAGATAGAGAACAGTGGATACGGTACTGAGAGGGCGGCAAGTATTGCCATCAAAGAAAGTCCTTCTCCTTCAGGGGACTGCAGAAGAAAGAGAAAACTGCCTGTAAAGTATACGAATCCGACATCGGCCCAACCGAACCACCCGAATACTTTTGATGCTTTATCATTAAGAACCGTATTGCAGTTGGTTGC
>JAAYUS010000004.1 GCA_012517605.1 Bacteroidales bacterium | reverse complement strand
GAATGAATATTTGTCTGTCAGTTCATGCCAGAGGCCTATATGGTCTTCAGGCAGGACCACTATGATCCTTATTGAACTTTCGAATTTCCTGAATTTCTCTATTGTATGCATCAAAACAGGCTTTCCGGCGAGTTCAAGGAACTGTTTGGGAATGACTGTTCCCATTCTGCTTCCGGAGCCGCCTGCGACAATCAGGGCATAACGATTCATAAGAGAAAATTACTCTTTTGTATACAGGAACCTTTTAATGCTTCTCTTGGGTGTCTTTGCAAATTCCTCAGGATGGATCCTGAATTTTGAAACTGCCATGAAATCCGGGATCTTGTCATTTACGGATTTTCTTATCCCATCCAGCATTTCTGCAAATTTCTCCTCAGAAATATTATCCTTTTTCAGTGTATCGAAGTCGGGATAAATAAGTCCGATAAGCTTTCCATCCTCCATAATGACAAGCGATTCGGAAATATAATCCATATTGTTAATCACTGCCTCGATCTCTTCGGGAAATATATTCTTTCCGGAAGGTCCGAGCAGCATGCTTTTACTCCTTCCCTTTATGAAGATATTTCCATCCCTGTCCATTATGCCCAGGTCGCCTGTATGCATCCATCCCTGGTCGTCAATGATTTCGCGGGTTGCCTTCTCATTCTTGTAGTACCCGAGCATGACATTTTCTCCCCTCAGGATTATCTCTCCGATCTCCTTCTGCGGATCTGAGGAGTCGATTGTCACTTCCAGAGTATCGACGGGCTTGCCCGATGCTCCCAGCTTTGTGGTATCCCATGATGTGTAACTTATCAGCGGCCCGCATTCAGTCATCCCGTAGCCAACTGTAAAAGGAAATCCGATTTTTCTGAAAAACCGTTCAGCTTCCGGATTGAAAGCCGCACCACCGATAACGATCTCATGGAATCTGCCGCCAAAAGTCTCAACAAGCTTTTCCTTAATCTTTCCCCTGATTATTTTGTTGATTCCGGGGATGGCAAGAAGTACTTTCATGTGAGGTTTGCTCATGACCGGCAATAACTGTTTTTTGAAAATCTTTTCAATAACCAGGGGAACTGAAAGAATGAGCATTGGCTTTATTTCCTTGAATGCCTGGACTATGATCTGCGGTGATGGTGTTTTCGACAATATTGTAATGTGGCATCCTATTGTGAACGGGAAAAGGAATTCGAAGGCACATCCGTAGGTATGGGCAAGCGGAAGGAAAGAAACCAGCGGGTCGCCGGGCTGCAATGGCATATGTGTTTGTGCAAATCTTACATTTGCAGCCAGGCTGTTGTGAGAAATCATCACACCTTTTGAGAAGCCTGTGGTGCCTCCTGTATAACTTATGACTGCAAGTTTGTCATTTGTGATGTCGGAAAACTTAACATCTTCCTGCCTGATGGAAGGATAGGCTTTAATGAATTTTTCTTCCATCGCCAGGTATTTTCTTTTTATTTCTTCCCCAGGGGCCTTGATCATCGAAAAGTCATCAACGGAAATCACTCCCTGTATAAGAGGCAGTTTGGCTAAATCGAGCATTTCAAAGATCTTGTCATCCACAAACAGCAGAACTGCGTCGGAATGATTTATGAGGTTATGAAGGTCATCAGATTTAAAGTCAGGGAGTATCGGAACTATCACCGCACCGTAAGTAATGGCAGCCAGGTATACAACACACCAGTTTGCCGAATTCCGTCCGACGAGGGCGATCTTGTCCCCTTCCTTTATACCGGCATCTTTGAAAAAGATATGCAGTCTGAGGATCTTTTCAGCAATTTCCCTGTATGTATATCCTTTTTCCCTGTAATTTGACAGAGCTTCAATGTCCCAGTTTTTTCTGATACTCTGCTCAATATATCCTATAAGCCGCTCCTTGATCATGGTTTCAGGTTTTAAATTTAAACAAAGGTACTATTAGAAAAACAATATCAAAATGCCGGTTTCAGCTATACAAAATACATAACGAGTATTGCAATTACTGAAACCAGGTTTATTGCCGTGAAAAAGTAATTATATTCTTCTCTCTTTTTGCTGAAGTAGTTCAGTTTCCTTGCGAAGATCCCGATGGTAGGCGTGAAAAGGACAAGAAGAAATGCAAAAAACTCAATGCCGTTGAATACTTTGTCGAGCCCGCCTTTTACAAGTGCCGACATATATACTATTATGCAGAGAACAAGAAGATAGAAAAGATAGCTTAGTTTCAGCAGCAGGGTTGAAAAGAGCCTGCGTTTGTGAAGCTGGTGGGGCTTGAGGTATGCATATGCAACAGAGAGGATTATTATTATAAAGATTATCCCAAGGATATGATTCAGGATTTCATTGAAATTTGCCATATCTGCCGGCTTTGGTTAATAATATTTCTACGATTCCTTAAGGTTCCAGATCAACGAGCTTGCTCCCAGAACTGCGGCATTGCGGGTGTCGAGTTCCGAGGGAAGCAGTTTTACTTTACCTTTGTAAATGTAAAGAAGATTCTCTTCCATGTGCTCTTTCGCCGGTTTGAAGATAAGTTCATTTGCCTTTGCAAGTCCCCCGAATAAAAATATTGCCTCAGGATCGGTATGGGCTACAACGTCGGCAAGTTTGAATCCAAGCATTTTTCCTGTATGCTCAAAAGCTCTTTTTGCAAGTATGTCGCCATTTTTGGCGGCATCATGGATCATTTCGGCATCGAGCTGGTCGAAGCTGTATTTCCTGAGATCACTTGGTTCTATGCTGTCGGCCATAACCTTAAGCAATGTCCGTTTAAGGCCGGTGGCAGATACATAGGTCTCGAGGCATCCTCTCTTTCCGCAGTCACAGGCGCGGTTTGATGGTCCGGGCCTGATGGCAGTGTGTCCAAGCTCACCTGCAAAACCTCCATGACCATACATCAGTTTGCCATTCACGACAAATCCGCTTCCCAGTCCTGTTCCCAGCGTTATGACAACAAAATTCTTCATGTCTCTTGCGCCGCCATAGACCATTTCTCCTACAGCAGCAGCATTTGCATCATTAGTGACAACGATGGGAAGGTCGGTATGCCTCCTGAACAATTCTGCAAGAGGAGTTATACCTTTCCATGGAAGGTTTGCAGGATACTCGATAGTCCCCTTGTTGATATTGCCCATTGGTGCGCCGATACCGAATCCCAGAAGTTCAACCTCCTGGCCCAGTTTCTGTTTTGTAACCATTATCTTTTCATAAAGAGCTGCTACGTATACCTCAGCTTCTTTGTAATGAAAAGTCTTTATCCTGTCTTCAGCAAGGATGTTGCCTTCGCGGTCCACCAGTCCGAATGCAGTGTTGGTACCGCCAATATCAATCCCCGCCACAATTTTTTTACGTGCCATATTCTGAATATTTACAAATACTTTGTACAGATCATTTTCTTAATTCCGTTTTTACCTCTGCCGCTGAAACTGGTACCTTGCTCCTAAGACCCGGCACCACATCTCCCGGAAGAAGATTTTTCAACTTACAGTCACGGGCCGACAGCTCTTTGCCCTGCGGCCTGAGCCGTTATTGCCCTGCATACTCATTCCCGACCTTTCTTGCCCTTTTCGGGTGGTCGAGATCAATTCCAAGAGCGATTCCGGCTTCGACAAGCAGGTTCCAGCCTGCCGTTATCTGAAGGTATTCGGCAAAGTCACCCCCATCGGGAATGGTGATTGTCGGGAAGAGCGTTTTATGTGAAGATATTGCAATTACATGCACTCCGACACCCTCAACGATATATTCCTGGAATTTATCCTGGTCAACATCAAAAGGATCTATCCATATCAGAACCTCTCCTTTGTTCATAATCTCCTCTATCCCGTGAAGGGCGAAGGTGCCTTCATAAAAGGCCGATCTCTTGCGTGTTATTTCATTTGTTTTCAGGGCAATTTCGGCAGCTACTCCGTTATCCCTGCCTGCAAAATATATTATTCCTGAATTTTTGAAAAGTTCTGTTATTTCAGGGTCGACAGGTGTTGCAAGAACCTCCTTCATCTGCCTTTCCAGTTTGTCAAGTCCTTCCATCTTTTCCCCTCTCAGGTTTCTCATCAGGGAGTCGTAAAAGAGGCCCTGTTCGATTACCGATTTTGTTGCAGCAACGGCTTTTTCTGTTCCGCAGGAGAGAACATGAGTGTCATCGGCAAACTCCTCAAGCTTTGTATCTTTATTTGCAGTCAGGGCAAAGACCGGTTTATGATTTTTCTTTTTAAGACTGTCAACAAGCCGTATCACTTCTTTCGTCCTTCCTGAATTTGAAGCTGCAAACACGGCAAAATCGTTGAGATTGTACTCCATCGCTTGTGTACATCCTTCGGTCAGCACTGGCATCATAAAATCCTTTTTAAGCGAAGAATATATGGACCTTTTGGCAGGAAAAAGCCTACTGCTGCCTTCTCCCGTAATGAACAGGCCTTTTTTCGACTTTATGGGATCAACAAACCTTGCGGAGACATCCGGATCAAATTTTCCGGCTATTTCGGCAGTTTCCAGCATCTCTCTCACCAGTTCATACTTGCTATACTTTTCTTCTATCAGATTCATGATATTCCGTGTTTTATTTATTAATAATTCTGAAAATACTCAAAATGAAATTTAATGATCCAGCAATTGCCATGGTCAGACAAATTTCAGATTTCCAAAGAATTCAGGCCTGTGAAAATCAGGTTTTGGTGTATTAACCGGATTCCATGTCACATAATGCGGAATTTCGAGCTTATCACCACATTTAAAGAAATTTGCCCTGAATGTTTTGCCTCTGAGCCTGCCGATGGAATGCCTGAATAGTACCTTCAGGGGGACAGCCAGTGTCAGTTCCCAGGAATACAAGCCGTCTGCCGATTGCCTGATATTATTTAGTGGTTTTGTTTTGCGCCTTATCTCCGATATTAGCGATGGATTCCCCCTTTGGCGGCCGGCTCTTTCAGATCCGCTTCCCATAAGGCACGTGCCGATCGCGTTGAATTCCAGATTGTAATAAATCCCGTCATCGTCTGGTGAAACAAAGAATTCAACACATGAATCTTCGTAAACATTCTGGTTTGTTTCAGTCTTTTCTGCTGTGAAATATTTCTCGTTAACATAGTATTTCAGCAGAATCGCTTTTTCAGTATAAGCCATTGAGAACCTGACATCGGGCAAATAATCGAATTCTTCCCAGTTGATTTCATCAATGGGGATCCTTACATTGAGTTTGTCGAGCTTTTCCGATATCTCATCAATGGAAGCACCAACCGGATCTAAATCCAGTTGTGGGATCTCAAGAGTTTTGACAGCCCGGCTCATATTGCGCGCTGATAAATTATTGACTCTGTGTAACTCAGTGACTTCTCTGTATCCCTGTGTTAAAGATCTTAGAAAAGCCAGTGGGAAGAACGCAAAGCGAAGACAATTCATCAGCCGCCTTGCGTTCTTTGCTAATATAATATGCTATTTCAGATCATTCAGTATAAGGGCAGCAGATCCCAGAACTGCGCCATTGCTTTCAGAAATGCCTGAAGGCAAGATTTTGACAGTATCCCTGAACAATACGTAATTGAATTTCTCAAGGTATTCCCTTACCGGTTTGAATAGCAGTTCACCGGCCTGGGCAAGTCCTCCGAAAAGGAAAATTGCTTCGGGGCTTGTATATACTATTGAATTTACAATTCCGAGGCCAAGTTTTTCAGCCGTGTACTGCATTGCCCTGACTGCAATCGGGTCTCCTTTTGCAGCTGCTTCTGCAATTGCCTTTGATGTAAGCTGTGAAGGCGGAATATCCCTGAGCGGACTTTTATCTGTCATCTCGCTTATCATTAATGAAACAGTTCGTACAAGCCCTGATGCTGAAGCATAAGCTTCAAGGCAGCCCTGTCTGCCGCAGCCGCATACCCTGCCGCCCGGCTCAATTACCATGTGTCCGACTTCTCCGGCAAACCCGGTATGACCATAGACCATTTTGCCATCAACAACTATTCCGCTTCCCAGACCGGTACCAAGGGTCAGGATGATGAAATCCTTCATTCCCTTTGCTCCGCCGAAAATCATCTCTCCCATTGCAGCAGCATTTGCATCATTCGTAACGGCAACAGGAACTTTCAGTTCGGCCTTCATCAGGTCACCAAGCGGGACAATACCTTTCCATGCAAGATTCGGAGCATGTTCAATGGTTCCCCTGTGATAGTTGGCATCAGGAGCTCCTATACCAACTCCTTTAAGCTCAACATCCTTCAGCCCCGACAATAATCTTGTGATCGCTGAACCAAGTGCTCTGCAAAAATCTTCAATTTTTGGATAATCAGTTGTCTTGAGATGACCGTCAGCAAGCACTTTGCCTTCTTTGTCAACGATGCCGAAAACTGTATTTGTTCCTCCGATATCAACACCTGCTACTACATTTTTCATTTCTGTAAATTTTTAATTATTAATATTTTATCATTAATTGCCCGGATTTCCAGGGGCTGGTTTTTTACAATTGAAATATATCTGTTTTAGTTCAATTTCCGACTCACCTTGCCTGTGTTTTTATTTTTTGCAACACAGGTTCCTTGAAATTGCCCGGTATAAGCTCCCATGGCTGTTCAATCTGCCAGTTTTCGGGGATGTTGATCTCTTCCCTGTAATACATTACAGGCTCAGGCTGGCGTTTCCTGTCAAAATCACCTGTTGTCCATTTGCCGTCATTGTTCAGGTCAAAAATGGCTCTCAGCCTGTATTTCCCTTTTTCCAGAAGCGGGAATTTTATTTTTCCGCTTCCTTTTATAACTGCATGACGGATTATTTTTTCTGTATTGTCAAGAACCTCTATAATGGTATTGCCTTCATAGCCTGAAAGGTTTAGGGTAAGTTCCCCGAAAGATTCCGGATTCTGGACTGTAAACCGTATAGCTGTCGAATCGGAGACGTCGCCATAGATGCTCATGAATGCAGCAGAATCGGCGATAAATAAATAGCTCCTGTCGGGTTTTATTTCAGTGTTGACAAAATAACGGCATGAATTTCCGGTATCTTTTTCAAAACTATATTCATGCCTGATCTTTGCATCCTTAAGCACTTCATAAAAATAGATCTTTGAGGTGTCAGGAGGCAAGAATGGTGTTGGGGCATTGAGTATTATTCTTGCATCTGGCCGGGCCTGTCCTGTGATGTTTGATGTAATCTTGTAGGGCGGTAGTTTGCTGATCTTTGACCTTTGCCTTCCGGGTGCAATGAATCTCATCTGAATGGTATCTGTCTTTGTTGCAGTGATCCCCAAAGTGTCGGTGAAGGGAAATCCTACAATTGTCTCAATTACCTGCCGGTTATAAATGGTGCTGTCGGTAATCCACACCGTGATGGTATCAAGATTCCTGTTTTTCTCAATGAAATATTGTCGCGGATCGGCACCGGGAATTGAGAAGTCAAATTTCATAGTATCAGGAGGCAATGAAAGCGTATACATAAGCTGCTGCCTGGTTTTCCTTGATGATGACGTCATATAATGAAGAGTTTTTTCTGCCTGGAAAAGGATGAGCTTGTATTCACCCATCACGGGCGGAACAAAAGGTTCTTTTTCACCAGTGGCAGGCTTAACGGCAACAGAATCTTTTCTTTCGCTTAAAGGCTGGTAGTTCTTTTCGGGCGTCACATGGATTGGCGTGTCATAAAAAGCGAACCATTCGTCACGGTTATTGTAGTTTTTGCTGTTATCGAGATCTGTAAGGGCGTATAGTCTGTAGATTCCCTGATGGACATTGTCGAAACGGAATTCCCCTTTAGGGGTAGCTCTTGTTATGTAAGCCGGTATCTGGCTCATCACCGATGTATCTGCAAGATCGCTGTAAAGGAGCACAAGAGTATTTTCAGGAGGGTCAAGGGTAAAGGCTGAATACACATTTCCTGTAACCGAAAGTGAATCAATAAACGAACCTGTGGAAAAGACGAACTGGTAATTCGGAATTGCATTGCCTTCATTCAGGTCCCTGATTGCATCCTGGAAGTTCAGGGTATATGTAGTGCTGTCTCTCAGGATATCATCATATCTGACCCTCACGCTTTTTCCCCTGACAATTATTTCAGGTCTTTTCTTCATTGGAGGGGATACCATGAATTTATCGTTTATCTTTTCGAGAACTACATATTCATTGAATGTGATGAGTATTTCGTTCCCTTTGAAATTCAATGCCCCGTTCCCGGGAATGCTTTTTACTACCACGGGAATATCCCTGTCTTTCGGACCGCCCGTTGGAACACTTACCTTGGCACACCCTGCTGTTAAAATCACAGAGATGATGATCAGTAACTGATTCCGGAATGTGCCCGCCTTCATGGTTGCTTTCATATATCAATGCAAACATACATTTTTTAGAGATACTCCCGAACAACGGAATATCGCCGGAATAAAAGTTTGACAATATTTTCTACCTTTGGCAGAAATAAAGCTCCTGAATATGCATTTTCTTGTAATACCGTGGGATGTTAATCCCGAGATTTTCCGCATCGGAAGTTTTGCCGTCAGATGGTATGGTTTGTTATTTGCCTCGTCTTTTCTGTTCGGATATATAATTATGGGAAAGATCTTCAAGAATGAAAATCTTCCTGAAAGTGTCCTCGACAGGCTCACTGTTTATATGGCAATCGGTGTAATTGCCGGTGCAAGACTTGGCCATTGCCTTTTCTATGAACCGGGTTACTACCTGAGCCATCCGATCGAGATCCTTAAAATATGGAAGGGAGGACTGGCTAGCCATGGGGCGGCAATAGGCATAATAATAGCCTTATGGCTTTTTTCAAGGAAAGAAAAGAAAGACTTTACCTGGACTATCGACAGGGTGGCAATAACCGTTGCTCTTTCGGGATTTTTTATCAGGATTGGAAATCTTATGAACTCGGAAATATACGGTACTGAGACAACAGTTCCCTGGGGTTTTGTTTTCCTGAGGAATGGTGAAACAGTTCCAAAACATCCCACCCAGATCTATGAAGCACTGGCCTATCTGTTGATTTTCATTCTGCTTTTCAGCATCTACTGGAAATACAAGGGGGAATATATACAGGGATTGCTCATAAGCCTTACACTGATACTCATATTCTCGGCACGGTTTTTCATAGAATTCCTTAAGGAAGACCAGGTGGCATTCGAGGCATCAATGAAGCTGAACATGGGGCAGCTCCTCAGTATACCATTTGTTGCCACAGGGTTTTTATGGCTATGGAAGAGTCTTAAGGAGAAGAAAAGGGCGGTGATTAAGCGGAAGAAATAAAGGGAGCTTCAGGTTGCATGTTGCAGGTTGTTGACTGCCTGGAACCTGCAACATGCAACATTCCTCTCATCTTCGGTGTTTCATGATCCCATAGAACAGGACTTCCAGGATGGCATTCAGCCTATCATTAATATCAATCTCCTTTTTCTTCCAGAACATTGGTACCTCAAGCCCCTTCAGGGTTGTCTGGACAGCAATCGCAGTATATTCGCTGTTCCTGACATTGAACACCTTTTTTCTGACGCCGTCGTATATGATAAGTCTGAGAATAGCCAGTTCTTCCCTGTCATATTTTTCACGTATAGTTTCGATGAAATCAAAGTGTGCCAGATTCTTATCGAAGATCGCGTTATAATAGTTCGAAAGTTTTTCGAATGATTTCATTCGCACAAAGACGTAATTCTTCATTTTATCGACAGGAGAATCGACCGATTTTATTGCCTTAGTAAGCTCATTCCTAAGCACATTGGCTTCATAAAGAACAACGGCTTCGAAAATATCCTCCTTGCTTTTGAAATAGTAATATACCGAACTTTTACCCATTTTTAGTTCTTTGGCGATCTCATCCATGGTCGTTTTCCTGAAGCCGTAACGGCTGAAAATCTGACCGGAAATCATTACTATTTTCTTTCTATATTCTTCCTTATCAACCATTTAATGATTTGATGAAGCGTTGGCGGAATCCAGTTGCAAATTTAGAATTTTATAAAATCATTTCAAAATTTTCGAAAGATCCGGTCGAGAATTCGACGGATTTCGGAATTCGGATTTACGATGACGAAATCACAAATCCGAAATCAACTATCCTTGTATTTTTGTAAATTTGTCAGTTCCAATCAACCCGGGCTAAGGCCGGAAAGTGTTGAAAAGATGCTTATCGACGGGAAAAATTATCAGAGTATCTGGATAGACGAAAACAAGAGGGATGTTGTAAAGGTTATTGACCAGCAGAAACTTCCTTTCTTCTTTGAGATTAAAGAACTCTCTTCTGTTGAGGATGTTTATAATGCCATAAAGGATATGACTGTCAGGGGTGCACCTCTCATAGGAGCAGCGGGTGCCTTTGGCATGTATCTGGCGACGCTTGAGATAACTGCTCATACGAACATCCAGAGTCATCTGAGGAATGCGGCAGGTTATCTTATTTCCTGCAGGCCTACCGCAGTGAACCTTTCATGGGCGGTAAACCGTGTTATGGAGAGGCTTTCCTCGTTTTCCGGCAGGGAATCCCTTTCAGAAACGGCTCTGTCATGTGCCCTTGAGATATGTGACCTGGAAAAGGAGAATTGCAGGAAAGTAGGAGAAAACGGCCTTCGCCTGATAAGTGAAATAAGCAAAAAAAAGGATGGCCTGCCCGTCAACATACTTACGCACTGCAATGCCGGATGGCTTGCATGCATTGATTTCGGGACGGCGACCGCCCCGGTCTATCTTGCCCGGGAAAAGGGAATCCCTGTACATGTATGGGTAGATGAGACCCGTCCGCTTAATCAGGGATCGCGACTTACGGCATGGGAGCTTGGCAAAGCAGGCGTACCTTACACTATTATCACTGATAATGCAGGGGGCCATCTTATGCAAAAAGGCATGGTCGATATTGTTTTTGCCGGGTGCGACAGGGCAACCCGTAAAGGAGATGTTGCTAATAAGATTGGAACATACCTGAAAGCACTTGCCGCATTTGATAATAATATACCTTTTTATGCCCTTTTGCCTTCTTCTTCAATTGATTTCAGTATCATTGACGGTAAAATAGAGATCGCGATCGAGGAGCGGGATCCTGAAGAGGTAAGATCCGTAACAGGTTATTCCGACGGATCGGTACGAAAGGTGAGGATATGTCCTGATGATGCCGCGGCTGGTAACTGGGGATTCGACATTACGCCTGCCAGGCTAATAACAGGCCTTATCACCGAAAAGGGGATATGCAAAGCCGAAGAACAGAGTATTAAAGAATTATTTTCTGAAAAAATGGAATAAAATGGAAGGGGTAGTAAAATTCAATTGTCACTGGAACCAGTCGGGGCCTGTAATATCCGACGAACAATATGAAATAATTAATTACTGGAGGGAGATCCTTTATAATATGGATCTTATCGGCGCCTATGAAAACGGCGTCGGATTCGGGAACATCAGCATGCGGATTGGAGGGGGCAACCAGTTTGTCATAACAGGATCGGCAACAGGCGAGATACCGGAACTTGAGCCCGGCCATTATGTAAAAGTAAACTCATTCAATATCGATGATAATGCCGTTCAGTGTGTCGGTCCGCTTAAGGCCTCATCCGAATCGCTAACCCATGCTGCCATTTATCTTGCCGATCCGGGTGCAAATGCCGTGATCCATGTTCACAGCATAGAGCTCTGGAACGAGCTTATTTACAAGGTTCCCACCACAAATCCTTCGATGGAATACGGGACAACCGGACTGGCAAAGGATATTTTCAGGCTTTTCAGCGAGTCGGATGTGATAGAAAAGCGCATCATTATAATGGCTGGTGACAGGGCCGGGATACTTACCTTCGGCCACGACATGGATGAAGCCGCCAATATACTTATGCAGTACCTCAGAAAAGAATAATGGCGAAGATTGCGATAATTGGCGGATCAGGCCTCGAGAACCCCGGCATACTTGGCTCCCCTGAAGAAAAAATCGTTGAAACACCTTACGGTAAAACATCCTCGCCGCTTCTCTGCGGCAAGATTTCAGGAACCGACGTTGTAATCCTTTCCCGTCACGGAAGGCAGCATACCATACCCCCTACCCAGGTGAACAACAGGGCCAATATATATGCGCTTCAAAAGTCGGGATGCACTCATATAATAGCTACCAGCGCATGCGGAAGCCTCAGGGAGGAAATCGGCCGCGGCGATATTGTGATCCCTGATCAGCTCATCGATTTCACCTTCCACAGGATCAAGACCTTTTTTGAAGAATTCGAACCCGGTAAAATGAGGCACACAGCAATGGCAGACCCTTTCAGCAACGATCTCCGCCAACTGATTGTGTCTGCAGCACGGGACAAAGGCATGCCGGTACATGACAAAGGCACATTGCTGACGATAGAAGGGCCAAGATTTTCAACAAGGGCCGAATCGAAGATGTTCAGGCTCTGGGGCGCCGATATTATCAACATGTCTGTTGCTCCCGAAGCTATCCTGGCAAATGAAGCAGGTATCCCGTATGCAGTGATAGCAATGAGCACCGACTATGACTGCTGGAAAGATGATGAGGACCCTGTCTCGTGGGAAAATGTCATTGCCGTCTTCAATGAAAATGTTAACCGTGTTCTGAAACTTCTCATGGAAGTTATTCCCGGTATAATATAAAAACATAATTTAAGCCCGTAATTTTTTGATCCGAATAATCTCATAAAACCTGAAAACATGAAAGCAAAAATCTTTTTTCTCACAGTGCTGATTTCCCTGTCAGGCTTTTCGTGCCGGCAGAATGTACCCGCTGCGCAGACACAACCTGAAACGGCTGCACAGCCCGTCGATTATCAGAAAATGATCACCGCAAAGGTTTATATCAAACCAGGCAAAGAAGCTGATTTCATAACAGCGGCAAAAATGATGATTGAAAATTCAAACAAAGAGGAGGGATGCCTTGGGTATATGCTTTATCAGGATCCGTACGAACCCACAAACTTCATTTTCGTTGAAAAATACAAGAACCAGGCTGCAATAGATGCTCATTTTGCTTCGCCATATTTTAAGGAATTCGGAAATATATCTTCTGAAATGACTAGCAAGCCGATGGAGATAAAGATATATGACCTGGCCGGAGAAAAATAGATTGTAGCTGCTTAAAACCTTACCTGAGAAATGACATCAGCCGAACTCATCGGATTTGACAATGAGAAATACCTTAAGGAACAGACCTCTGCTATTCTTGAAAGGGTAAACCGGTTTAATGACAAACTCTACATTGAATTCGGAGGCAAAATACTTTATGATTATCATGCAAAGGGCGGGTGCAAGGGAAGAGGACCTTATGGTTGTTTTGCCTGCCCGGGATGCTGCCCGGCTGAGGAAGCTGAATGTAAACCTGACCTGTGATCCTGAATTTTCAAGCAAGAGCCTGTTCATATACGGATAAAATATGGAAAATGGAAAGTTTCCTCAGAAAGCTAATTGCGGAAGGAGAAAATCAGCAGCTCGATTTTAAATATTGCATTACCGACAGCAGGAAGATTGCAAGGACATTATCGGCTTTTTCGAACAGTGACGGAGGGAGATTGCTTATAGGGGTAAGGGATAACGGAAGCATCGCAGGCATAAGGTCGGATGAAGAGATTTACATGGTCGATACGGCTGCCCAGCTTTTCTGCCGGCCTGAAATTACATATTCTGTAAGGCAGCATACTGCAGGAACTAAAACCATACTCGAGGTTGAAGTTACAAAGGGGAGTAAAAGACCGTATCAGGTTAAGGATGAAGAAGGCAAATGGCATGCCTATTTCAGGCACGGCGATCAGAACCTTATTGCAAACAGGGTTCTTCTTCAGGTGTGGAGAAAAGAAGAACAGAAACGGGGGGTGAAAGTAAAATTCAGTAATGCTGAAAACAAACTGCTCGACTATCTCAGGGAAAACGGATCCATAACCCTTTCGAAATTCAGAAAAATAGCAGGGATCCCGGCATCAAGAGCCGAATCGATACTTGCAAACCTCATTATATTCAAAGTACTTGTTATTAAAGCCTCCGAAAAAGGGTTCAGCTATGAACTTAATCCCGAACTGCCTGAAGACATATCTCAGAAATTCTGAGGCCTTTCGTGCCTGATAAAAGTGTGGTTGTTCAATTCCCTGAAAGCCTGATCAAGCTCCTCATCAGTATTCATCACAATTGGTCCTCCCCAGGCTACTGGTTCCCTGAGCGGTTTCCCTGCAATCAGCAGGAATCGTGCACCTGTATTGCCTGCCTTTACAACTACATCATCGGATTCATTTTCCTTTTCCGCTGAAGCAGTAAGCAGAATGGCGCAGGCTTTTTCTTCAAAATTATCAAGGTTTTCATCAGCGGCAAGCGTTCCTTCAATGAGATACAGGAAAAGCGTCTGGTCGTTGGGGGTTTCATTATAATGCCATACAGATCCGGGTTTCAGGTCGACATCCAGATACTGGACCTTTATATATTCATTCTTTACCGCCCCATTTTTACCTTTATACAGACCCGACAGGACCCTTACTTCCGCGCTATCTTCTTCTACAATTTCAACATCCCGCGGAGTGATGTCATGGTATGCAGGTTCAGTCATTTTATCTTTTGCCGGCAGATTTACCCAGAGCTGGCATCCAAGCATTCGTGGTGATGCCTGAGGCATTTCCTGGTGTATTATTCCCGAGCCGGCTGTCATCCACTGGCAGCACAGATCATTTATTGTTCCCCTGTTTCCCAGGCTGTCGCCATGATCAATCTCACCGCTCAACAGGTATGTCACTGTTTCGATACCCCTGTGGGGATGCCATGGAAATCCTTTGATATAGTCTGACGGATTTGTCGAATCGAACCCGTCGAGCATAAGGAAAGGATCAAAATCCTTAACGGTTCCAAGTCCCAGAACCCTGCGAAGCCTGACACCGGCGCCGTCTATTGCATGTTGTCCGCGCACAACTTTTGAGATTTTCCTTTTCGCCATGTTTTTCCTTTTTGGGTTATATTGATTAAAGCTGCTTAACTTCTGAAACAGCGGATATTTATTTTGCCCTCAGATACTGGAGTGGCCAGCTTATTTCACTTTCAAGCTGTTTTGCAGCCTGAAGCGGGAAATATGGATTTCTGAGAAGTTCCCTTCCGAATAATACAAGGTCGGCTTTCTCTTCCTGAAGAATGGCTTCTGCCTGGGAAGCAGAAGTGATAAGACCTACCGACCCTGTCAGTATCCCTGATTTTCTGACGATTTCCGAAAAGGGTACCTGGTATCCCGGACCAAACGGGATCTTTGCATCATGAACATTGCCACCTGAGGAACAATCAATCAGATCTGCACTCTTTTCCTTAAGCATAAATGCAAGCTTAAGGCTGTCGTCCGGGGTCCATCCTCCCTCTGTCCAGTCGGTTGCAGAAATACGTATGAAAAGAGGACATGCAGCCGGCCATTCTGATCTGATTGCATCTGTGACCTGTAGTAATAATCTGGCCCTGTTTTCAAATGAACCTCCATATTCGTCCTCGCGATTGTTGCTCAGGGGGGACAGGAATTCATGGAGAAGATAGCCATGGGCGCTGTGGATCTCAATAATGTCGAATCCTGCTGATACTGCGCGTTTTGCTGCTGAACGGAACCCTGAAATGATCTTGACGATCCCTTCCCTTGTCAGTGCTATAGGAGCTCTTTCTCCCGGCATGAAAGGGATGGCTGATGGAGCTACCGTGTTCCATCCCCCGTTATTTAGCCCAAGCTGCCTGCCGCCTTGCCACGGCACACCGCATGATGCTTTTCTTCCTGCATGAGCCAGCTGTATGCCGGCATGGGCACCATTCTGATGTATGAACCTAACTATACGCGACAATCCCTCAATCTGGTCATCGTTCCATAATCCAAGGTCACCGGGTGTTATCCTGCCTTCCGGGGCAACTGCTGTCGCTTCAACTATAATAAGTCCGGCGCCTCCCACAGCACGGCTTCCAAGATGGACCAGATGCCAGTCGTTTGAATACCCGTCTGTCGCCGAATACTGGCACATAGGAGACATGACTATGCGGTTCTTTAATGTTACATTTTTTATTGTCAGAGGTGAAAATAGTTTTGACATATGTAAATAATTAGAATCAGATCTAAAGGTAAAGTTTAATTGTAAATATCGTATTTCGGATTTGAGGTTTTCTCTGCGGTCTTCGTTCGATTTCCCTTAGCTCATCGATAGTTGTTATACTTGATCTTCACACACTTTCACATTTCTCCCGGAGGAGGAAGGATGGTTCAGTACCCGGGGAAAATTTATCGTCAGAGCATAGCCTTAATCTGGAGATCTCCTTCCCACTTGGGGGAAGGCCGGGAAGGGGGTGATTTATTTCTCCCGGTACTAGAGGATGTTTCGGTACATGAAGAAAATGTGTGCCAGATAACCCCCAGTATAAACACGCAAAAAATTGTCATTCTGAGCGCAACGAAGTGAAGCGACGAATCTTATCCTCAATTTTTAAAATTATTCGTTTACTAATGAATACTATTATCTAATTCAATAAATTTACGAAAGCCAGGCTTTTAAATGAAAACTGACAACAGAATCGATATGTTCCTTGGCCCTTCCGCCACTTTTGCAGGATATGTTTTTTTGCTTGTAGGAACAGTATATTCATTTGAAAATCCTGCAGGATTCATACTTGTAATTGCCGGATTGTTCATGGGTTTCTCATATATCGGGACCATTATCGATTTTAATCAATCACGTATAAAATCATATACGGCAATATTCGGACTGATTAAGCTGGGGAAATGGTATCCGGTTAACAGCTTTGACAAATTCAGGATTTACAGATCGAACCGGAGCTATACCTCCTATAGCAGGGGGAATATTCCACTTACTATCAGGAAAAGTGATATCCGGCTTGATTTTATGAACAGTTCAGGATCCTTGAAAGTTACAATTGACAGGTTTGATTCATTTGAATCGGCAAGGGATGAAATGTCGGAACTGATAAAGAATCTTCATATTGCCTCAATGGAAGAATGGACAAAGCAATAAGATCCGGTTCCCAAGTCGTTTTGAGTTGTGTGACAAATGTCACAGAGATCCTGTGCAAATCAATTTCCTCTGCTGCTTCTGCTCTTTAATTTGTGAAGGATTGCCGCCTTTGCGGTTAACCAGATTTAAGCATTCAGAAGCAATTGGACTACTCCAAGAAAACAAGTCCTGATAAATTCTTTAAGGCCGCCATTATCCACGGGCCCGGCTGAAAGGTGATAAGGAACATTCCGGGCCTGTGAGCAATTAGTACGGTATGCCCGTACTGAGCACGGTGGTTCTAAGTCTTGTAATGATTATTGTCCGTCTTGAAATAGTCAAGGTATTTCTCATGTTTGGAAAATCTTTCCGGAGACTTTGAACCTAAGAATTAATACTGACATTCCCAATGGGGATAAATCATTTATTCTTTCTTTTGTTTTTGATAAGTTCATTTATCAGAATAACCAGCCCCAGCAGGACTATAGCGAGGAAGGCAAATAATCCGGCAAAGATTCTCATGAGTATATATTTTTATTAATTTATATTCTGTCAATCAGTAATTTATAATCAGCCTCAATAATAAAAAAGCCCGTCGGGTGACGGGCTCTCAAAACAAAGTGAAAAAAGAAATTATCTAAGTCTGATCATGCAATTCACAATACTTCAACAACCAAAATATCATCCCTGTCTCCTCCTGCACGTCTATTTTTTCCTTAATTTTAAAACCCTTATCTGTTGGTCTGTAACAGAACGGATGACGGAGTAATAAAAGTATGAATGAATTGCAATGCAACATATTAAAAAGTAATTAGAAGTTTATTAGAAACTCCTAAGATGATGCTTATGCGGAAGCCTTGATATAAATTTGCATGTTTTTATCTCAGAAAATGGGAAATATTAACATTCTGATAGTTGAGGATGAACAGAGGCTGGCAGATATCCTTAAGATGCATCTGGAGGAATATGGATTTAAAGTTGAGACAGCCTATGACGGGTATATCGGCAAACAGATGGCCGAAAAAAAAATCTATAATCTTATAATCCTCGACATTAATCTGCCGCTGATAAACGGGTATGAATTATGCAGGGAGATCCGTAAAACAAATACCGCAACTCCTATTATCATGCTTACTGCCTTCGGCACGCCTGAAAATAAAATAGCAGGATTTGATGCAGGAGCAGATGATTATGTGGTGAAGCCATTCGATTTCAGGGAACTGCTTGCACGGGTTAATGTGTTCCTCCGCCGCTCCGAGTCTGATTCATCACTTCCCAAAAAACTGAAAATTGCTGACCTTGAAATGGACCTTAAAACAAAGGCTGTTACACGCGGCAACAAAAAAATAGATCTTACGGCAAAGGAGTCTCTGCTGCTTGAAACCTTTCTTAAAAACAGGGATAAGCTTCTGACAAGGGATTTTATAATCGAACAAGTCTGGGGCATCGATTTCGATCCTAATACAAACATCATCGACGTGTATGTAAATTACCTTAGGAAGAAGATTGATAAGGATTTTGAACCCAAACTGATCCATACAAAATTTGGTTTTGGATTTTATTGCAGCGAAAGAAAGGAACTTTAGAAATGAACATCAAGATCAGATTATCCTTTCAGTTCACTCTTATTGTGGCCGGAATCCTTCTTTTCTTTTCAGCGCTGGTTTACTATTTCTCCTATTCGAGTCAGCTCGCAAAATTCAGGGAGAACCTTTATGATAATGCTAAAAGCAGTGTGACAATTCTTATAGATGTCGCTGAAGTCGACTCATCGCTGATGAAAAAGATACAGCAGTCGACAATCTCACGCGTCCAGGAAGAGCTTGCAATAACCGATTCGGCCTTCAACATGGTGTATGAAAATAATATAGATTTTTTAGCCGACAAGGAAACTCTTTCTGAGGTCGCCAGAAATTATGTAAATTTTTTCTCGGTGAAAGGCAAGGACGGGGTTTGTTTCAGCCATCTGTCTAAAAACAGGTCGTTTTATGTTTATGCAATGGCATATGACAGATCGAGGATTGAAAATTTAACGGAGCTCCGTAAATTCCTTTTCTGGAGTATCCTCTTCAGCATATTGCTTTCGGTGCTTATGTCGTATTTGTTCGCCACGCGCGCCATGAAGCCCATCTCAAGGATAATAAAAAGTGTAAAGGAGATTAATTCGCTTAAGCTGAATACACGTCTTGACGAAGGTGATAAAAAAGATGAGATTGCCCAGCTCGCAATCACTTTCAATGATTTGCTTTCAGATCTTGAAATTGCATTCAGGAACCAGGAGGACTTTGTTTCGAATGCATCGCATGAGCTCCGCACACCGCTGTCGGTGATGATAAGTGAATGTGATTATGTTCTCAGTCAGGATCGCGGTAATGAAGAGTATGTTAAGCATCTGACAGAAATTGAATCGGATCTGAAAAAACTGAATACACTTATTAATAATCTCCTTGAACTTGCGCAGTTTAAAAGAGATCAGCCAATTGCACTTTCAAAGGTAAGGATCGATGAGGTGGTTTTTAATTCAATTTTTCAGATAAAGAACAAATATCCCGGCCGGAAGATCATACCGAAAATTGATTATCCCGAAAATGAGAATGACCTATTCATAAGCGGGAATGAAGGTCTTCTGACACTGGCATTCAACAACCTTCTTGACAATGCGTGCAAATTTTCATCTGAAGAAATTATTGTCGGTTTTCTGATCACTGACAACTTTATAAATTTGACTTTTGAAGATAAGGGGATTGGCATTCCGCAGGTTGAGATCAATGATATCTACAGGCCGTTCAGCAGGGCATCAAACGTAAAGTTTATTGGAGGTTTTGGCATTGGCCTTTCACTGGTGTCGAAGATAATGGAAATTCACAATGCTGAAATGACAATAAAAAG
>JAAYUS010000034.1 GCA_012517605.1 Bacteroidales bacterium | reverse complement strand
TTGTAGCGAGACCGAGAATTGAACTCGGGACCTCATGATTATGAATCATGCGCTCTAACCAACTGAGCTATCTCGCCCTTTGTCCGCCATAGCTTCAGCGAAGGCGGGTTTTCAGGTTTTTGAGGGTGCAAATATAAACAGATAATGGTAAAATAACAATATGATTTTTTCTTTTCATATTTTTTTCTATATTGCGTAAATGTAAAGTCCTCACTATTATAGAGCCATGAGGTATCAATATGAACTGGAATACACACTGAACTGCTCACCCAAAATGGTCTTCCCCCGCCTCAGCACCCCTGAGGGACTGGCCGAATGGTTTGCTGATGAAATAATAGCTGAAGGAAATACTTTCACTTTCAGGTGGGGAAAAACAGAATCAAAAGCAACCCTTACCTCAGTCAAAGAAAACAAACTTGTAAGATTCGACTGGATCGACGACAGCACCGACAAAGCAACCAACTTCTTTGAATTCAGAATAATAGTCCACGATCTGACCGGCGACCTTGCCCTTCTGATAACAGATTTTGCCGAACCCGACGAAAAGGAAGACGCAATATACCTTTGGGATACCCAGATTAACGACCTTAAAAGGATACTTGGTATCTGAATTATCTATTTCACCGGCTTAAAAGAACAATATGAATTTTGGCAAAATCGAGTAACTTTGCAAATCGAAAAATTTAAGGAAATTGAAGAAACTCGATTTATTTGTCATCAGATCATTCGTCGGGCCACTGGTACTTACATTCTTCATTGTCCTCATCATTCTCATCCTCCAGTTCCTCTGGATGTATGTTGATGATCTTGCAGGCAAAGGGCTCGAGATCGGGGTACTGGCTGAACTTTTGTTCCATTTCTCACTTTCATTTGTCCCGATGGCGCTTCCGCTTGCAATACTGCTTGCATCACTGATGACATTCGGCAACATGGGCGAACACAGTGAGCTTACAGCCATCAAATCGTCGGGTATTCCTCTGCGAAGGATAATGAGCCCCCTGGTCATTATGATCTCATTTATTTGCATTATATCGTTTTTCTTTTCAAACAATGTAGTTCCCTATGCTAACCGTCAGGCCCGCACATTGCTTTATGACATAAGAAGGAAAAGACCTGACATCAATCTGCAGGCCGGCACTTTCAACAGCGACATCGACGGATTCAGCATCAAGATAACATCAAAGGACCCCGTTACAAACAGGCTCGACAGGATATTCATATACGACCACCGGAGAAACAAGGGAAATACCGATGTTATATATGCCGACTCGGGATACATGAAGGTCACCCCCGACGAAACAGCCCTGTCAATGGTACTCTACAACGGATATTCCTACAGTGACATGAACGAACAGGAGTCGTCGGGACCTGAGAAAAGATACCCTTTCAGGAAAGATGTCTTCAGGGAGCAGACAATTGTCGTTCCACTATCGGGGTTTGATCTTGAAAGGACTGAAATTGATCTTTTTAAATCAAATTCAGCAATGAAAAACATCACTCAGCTAACATATGATATTGATTCACTTAATAAAAGATATCTTGGCAGGGTGGATGAATATTATAAGCAATACACAAGCGCACTGCTTTATAATGTAAAAAACTATACGGCTCTTGACAGAAATGATTCAACAAAATCGGAAAAGGTTCAACGTCCTGTTTTCAATTCAAAAAGACTATTTGATTCTCTCACGGTGATAGACAAAAAAACAGTTGTCACAAAAGCAATAGAAAATGTGAAGGCCGGAAGCAGTTTTCTCAATACGCAGAGCACCAGCCTGCATGCTGATGTACAATTTATTAAACGTTACGAGGTTAACTGGCACAAGAAATTCACTCTTTCTGTAGCCTGTCTTGTATTCTTTTTTATCGGAGCACCACTTGGGGCTATAATCCGTAAGGGAGGCCTCGGAACACCAGCAGTAATCTCGGTACTTTTCTTTGTAATATGGTATGTAGTTTCCATTTCCGGAGAGAAGCTTGTGGAAGAGGATCTTGTCAGCTCAACGGCAGGAATGTGGGCTTCAACATATATTTTACTGCCAATCGGTATCTTTCTTACTTATAAAGCTTCCACCGACTCGGTTATAATGAACATCGATACATATGTGGCATTTTTCAAAAAAATAAAGGATTCCTTGTACCGCAGATTCATAATAGGTACAAAACGAACTCCTTCTTATAAAGAGCATTAATCAGCAAAATTATGGAAACCAGGCTTAACACGATTGAAGAGGGTATAGAAGATATAAGAAAGGGAAAGCTTCTTATCGTGGTTGATGATGAAGAAAGAGAAAATGAAGGTGATTTCATCTGTTCAGCAGAACTTATAACTCCCGAAATAGTGAACTTCATGGCCAAGCATGGCCGAGGTCTTATCTGTGTTGCGCTCCCTGAGGAACGCTGCGAGGAACTGGAACTTGACCTTATGGTCGGAAATAACACATCCCTGCATGAGACCCAGTTCACCGTGACTGTCGACCTTCTCGGACCTGAAACCACAACTGGCGTTTCAGCAAAGGACAGGTCAATGACAATTAAGGCGCTCGTTGATCCGGGAACAAAACCTTCCGACCTTGGGAGGCCAGGACATATATTCCCGCTGAAGGCAAAATCGAAAGGGGTACTCAGACGGGCCGGACATACAGAAGCTGTTGTCGATCTCACACGCCTGGCAGGATTACGTCCGGGCGGAGCATTGGTGGAAATAATGAACGACGACGGCTCAATGGCCAGGCTTCCCGATCTTGAAATACTCAGACAGAAATTCGGAATAAAGATCATCGCAATAAGGGACCTGATCAGATACAAGCTCGAGAGGGATTCCATAATTGAAAAAGGAGAAAGAGTAAAGCTCCCGACAGAGATCGGTGAATTTGAGTTTATCCCTTTCCGCCAGCTTAATAACGGGATTGAACATGCCGCACTCGTAAAGGGAACCTGGACCAAAGATGAACCTGTACTTGTGAGACTGCACTCCTCATGTTTCACTGGCGATATTTTCGGCTCGCTCAGATGCGATTGCGGTTCGCAGCTCCATAAAGCCATGGAAATGGTTGAAGAAGCAGGAAAGGGGGTTGTTATCTATCTTAGCCAGGAAGGAAGAGGAATAGGCCTCTTCAACAAGATCAAGGCTTACAAACTGCAGGATGAGGGAATGGATACGGTACAGGCCAACCTTAAACTTGGCTTCGGCGAGGATGAACGTGATTATGGAGTTGGCGCAAGCATCATGAGGGAACTTGGTCTCGGAAAAGTAAGGCTCATTTCAAACAATCCTGTCAAAAGGGCAGGCCTCGAAGGTTACGGCATTCAGATCGTCGAGACAATACCCCTTGAGATACCTGCAAATCCCTATAACGAATTTTACCTGAAGACCAAAGCCGACAAAATGGGCCACAACCTTACATGCTACAAGCATATTGTAAAGGATTGATTTATTTTGTAGATTTGACTGATAAAAGGATCATTAGCAGTCAATGAAAAATCTCAGGGTAGTATTCATGGGGACTCCGGAATTTGCTGTTGCCTCCCTTGGTTCATTGATAATGAACGGTTATGAAGTGGCAGCAGTTGTTACTTCCCCCGATAAACCGGCAGGAAGAGGAAGAAACGTTAGAAAGCCGGCAGTAAAGATTTATGCAGAATCTCATTACCTGCCCGTTCTTCAGCCTGAAAATCTAAAAAACCCTGTTTTCATTGAACGCCTCAAAAGACTTAAGGCTGATGTATTTATCGTCGTCGCCTTCCGTATGCTTCCTGAAGAAGTCTGGAAAATACCGACACAGGGTACAATAAACCTGCATGCATCCCTGCTGCCTCAGTACAGGGGAGCTGCTCCGATCAACCATGTCCTGATAAACGGGGAAACCATGACAGGCGTTACCACTTTTCTTATCGACGATAAAATAGATACAGGCAATATCCTTTTAAGGCAGGAAGTACCTGTTTTTCCATTTGAGAACGCCGGTGACCTTCATGACAAGCTTATGAAACACGGCGCAAGGCTCATAATCAGGACACTTGAAGGAATTGAAAATGGATCAGTCCGACCGAAATCACAAACCGATTTTATGCTGCCTGGTGAAATATTGAAAACAGCTCCCAAAATATTTCCCGGGTTCTGCATTGTCAACTGGAACAATGATCCGCGTACTCTCCATAATTTCATACGGGGGCTTTCCCCCTACCCTTGCGCCAGATCGGTTTTCAGGAATGAAATGAAAAATGTCTCATTCAAGATCTTCGAAAGCGAACCTCATAAGGAAATGCATGATTTTCAACCCGGACACATCCTTTCAGATGGACGTAAATATTTAAGAATTGCCTGCAGGGAAGGATTTATAGATATTTTGTCATTACAGATCGAAGGCAAAAAAAGACTCAGCACCACAGAATTCCTGAAAGGTTTCAGGATTGAGGAGTATCCTGAACCGCTCAGTTAGTCTCCTTTGCCGGTTGAAGCAGGATCTTCTGGCCCTTTACCGGATTGCTGCCCTCAGCCATGCCGTTCATATCAAGCAGGCTCTTCAGTTTGATGCCATACTTCTGTGATATCATGTACATTGTCTCACCTTCGGCAGCAATGTGATATTCAGTTCCGAATTCAGCCCTGTCTCTTTTGGGTTCTAGATAAAGGATCTGTCCCGGAACCGGAGTGAAATTTGCATCCAGTTCATTATATCTGGCAAGTTCCCATTTCAAAAGCTGAAAATCCTTTTCTATCTTTTCTTTTGTTTCACCATCCTTTACCACAATATATTGAACCCTGTTGTTTTCCATGATCCTTGGAGCCCTGGCCATTACATCGCCAAAAGTAATGGTACTTTCCTTAACCGGAGGTTGAGGTTGAGGTTGAGGTTGAGATTGAGTCTGTGCCGGAACAGAACCGGTTTTCTGGCCTGCAGGATCAGGTTTCACCGTCTGTCCATTGCCGGATTCAGTCCGTTGCACTTTATTCTGCGGCTTATATGCCGACGCAGTGTATACCCTGTCAAATTCATAAAGCCTGTTTTCCTCAATCTTCCTGATAAGCATACTTGCATAATCGGGATGTGTGGCATATCCGGCTTTCTTGAGACCATAGGCCCAGGCCTTGTAATTAGTTGGTTCATAATCAAAAAGGAAGCGATAGCGCGATCCTGTCCTGAGGAAATCAGAATGATCATAAAAAGAATCTTCAGGCCTTCTGTATTTCCTGAAGCATTCATTCCTCCTGTCATCATTTTGCCGGATTGTCTGGCCTGTCCAGTCACTATGGCATTTAATGCCAAAATGGTTATTCCCAAGCCTTGCAAGTGAACTTCTTCCGTAATCTGATTCCAGCATTCCCTGTGCCAGGGTAATGCTCGCGGGCACTCCCGTTCTTCGCATCTCACTAATGGCCAGATCTTTATACGTATTAATATAATCTGTGGCCGTGCCGCTTACCTGCACATTTGTCGAAATTGGTCTGGATACCCTGCATGAGTTCAATCCTGCCAACAGCACCAACCCGGTTAAAATAATAAATATTGACTTTCTCACGCTTTTGCCTTATTTCGGGCAAAAATAGATAAAAACGGGCACTGTATCAGCACAGGTTATTCACAAATGCCAGCCAAGTTGCTGACATTGCATCTGGCCAATAATTGTTAGATTTGCATAACCAAATGAAAAGAAGACCCATGGGTGTCACAAAAAATATTAGTTTTTCCTATCTGGAATTTGAAAATGCTGATGAACTTCCGGCCTCTGACAGGGAGCTTATATCTACCGCCCTCAATGCTGCAGGGCTTGCTTATGCTCCATATTCAAAATTCAGGGTTGGCGCTGCTGTCAGGCTTGAATCCGGAAGAATGGTACATGGCTCGAATGTGGAAAATGCTGCCTTTCCTTCAGGAACCTGTGCTGAAAGAACAGCTTTGGCTGCCGCTGTTTCAAATTTTCCTGATGACAGTCCTGTTGCCATTGCCATCACGGCAATCACTGAAAACGGCGACATTGCCGAAAGTGTTTCTCCATGCGGAAACTGCAGGCAGGTAATAGCCGAGGAGGAAACAAGGAGAGGCAAACAGATAAGAATAATCCTTTGTATGAAAAAAAAGATAAGGGTCATAGAGAGTATCAGCCTGCTTCTTCCCCTGCAGTTCAACATGAACAGCCTCAGGCAGGATCCTCCCTCACAATAAGCTGAAACCCGGCTCCGTGGATATTTTTTATATTAAGTCTTGGATCCTCCGAAAGGAATTTCCTGAGTTTTGTAATATATACGTCCATGCTTCTGGCGGTGAAATAATCATCTGAGCCCCATATTTTCTTTAGCGCCATTTCGCGGCTTATCAGTTCGTTGGGATTAAGAGCCAGAAGTTCAAGCAGCTGAGCCTCTTTCGGTGAAAGCTTTTTCTCCTCTTCCCCTCCTGAAAGGATCCTGAGCCTGGCATTGAAAACAAATTTCCCTATCTCATAGATGTCCCTGGTTCCCGACTGAAACTCGCGTCGTGCCAGAATAGCCCGGATCTTTGCAATAAGTATCTCCGTATCAAATGGTTTAGTGATATAATCATCACCCCCGGCGCCATATCCCTTAAGGACATCCTCCTTGAGCTTTTTCGCAGTCAGAAATACCACAGGTATTGTGTTATTTATCTTCCTTATCTCGCCTGCAATGGTAAACCCGTCGACGTGCGGAAGCATGACGTCAAGAATACAGATGTCGAAGGTTCCCTTTCTGAAATGATCCACTGCATATTTTCCATCATCAATCCAATCGACCTGGTAATCGTTAAGTTCCAGATACGATTTAAGAACTGAGCCAAAGCTGAGATCATCTTCAACGAGAAAAATCTTTGCTGATTTCATGGTTATTGGTTTTCCCAGTTAAACGGAAGAAAAACATCAAAACGGCTTCCCCTGCCCGGTTCACTTGTTACTGTTACATTACCCTTGTGAGCATCGATGATTGCCCTTGCATAATTAAGACCAAGGCCGAATCCTTTTACATCATGCACATCACCCGAGGTCTGCCTGTAGAAACGCTCAAATATCCTGCTCTGGACACTTTTGCTCATGCCGATGCCCTTATCCTGTACCGACAGAATGATACCTTTATCATTATTCCGTGTCTCAACTGTTATCTCGGGAGCCCCGGCTGAGTATTTGATGGAATTATCCAGCAGATTGCTTACCAGATTAATCAAATGATCACTGTCGCCATATATTACAGGCTCATGTGCATCCAGATTGAGGACAATCTTACCGTTTTTCTGGTGCACCTGGATCTCAATTGTTTCGACCGCTCTTTCAATTATTGAATGAAGAGAGACATTTTCAAAGCGGAATTCTATCTCCTTTTTGTCGAGGGAAGCTATCTGAAGGATCGTCTCCACCTTCTTGTTCATCCTCTCGTTTTCCTTTTTTATCATTCCGATGAAATGCCTTATGCTGGTCTCGTCATTAATTACCTTCGGATTGGTAATTGTGTCTGCAGCAAGCGATATCGTCGCAATAGGAGTCTTGAACTCATGTGTCATATTGTTGATGAAATCAGATTTCATCTCCGAAATCTTTTTCTGCCTGATTATAAAGAACAGGCTCAGACCGAACGTTGCAAGAATAACAAGTGAAAAGATCAGAGATCCGCCAAGAAGCCATGTCATGGATCCGAGCACGTAATTTGTTCTTTCAGGAAATATTACAGACACTATAAGGTTCTGATGCATGATATTGTCGGGGAAGAGCTGAACCATATAATGGCTTTTCAGAAAATCATTCTTGTTTGATTTTTTGAAACTGCCTTCCTGGACTTTGCCGTCCTTGATCACTGCAAATTCAAAAGGGGTTTCTATGCCTGAAAACATAAAGGATTTCTGAAGGGCAAAATTCACCTCTTCTTTTTTAATATCCATAGTTTTTTCCCACTGATAAACCTCGGTTATCATCTGATCGCTCATATTCTGGAACTGATATGCCCTCCTTCTTATCCATTCGATCAGCTCATTCCTGTCTACCTGCACCTGTCCTTGGTGCGACCCCGGGTTATTTAAGGTTTCTCCATTTTTTATTTCTGGCGTTAGTCCTGAAGGAGGATAGTTCAGGGTGCCGTTTTCATTTGTGATGGTTGTATCTTTTCTTGTAACAACAGGCGCGTCAAGGATAACATTCCCGGCTGAATCAACTTTCCCGGAAAACGTCTGGCTTGTAATGCTGTAATTGAAATTCTTGCCATCAGTTGATGAATAACTGCCTATGCTCAGATATCCCGAGACATCCCCTTCCGGCTGGATCCTGGCAATTCCCGGATTATCAAAAAAGAAGCTCATCTGCCGGTTCGACTCAATTGTATTTGCAGCATTTTCAAGGCCCGAAAATACAGCCCTGTTGAAATTTTCGTTTCTTATCGAAACAGCTTTCCTTATCCAGATGATCTGCACCCAGATGATACCAGTGAGTGAAAGCACCATCATTGTGATAAGTATTATGAACCTCTTTTTGCTCATGTCGCAAATTTAAGATTTAAAGAAATTTCAACGCAATGATTTAACGTTTCCTTAACTCTAATTAACCTGATTTTAACTCAGTTTCGGGAACCAGGCGATATATTTGCAATGTAAAAGAAGGACATTTAAGAATAAATTGGGTTAGGTAGAGGCAGGGATTTTTGTTTATGCTTTCATGACAACTCCAAATGAGCCGGATAAAATTCCGGCTCATTTTTTTAAATGTCCCTGAAAAATTTCCATACATCTCCTTCGGGCATTGGCGCCTGTATCACGATTTTTTCCTTTTTCACAGGATGGATGAATTCAAGGCTGCGTGCAAAAAGACATATACTTCCGTCATCATTTGAACGCGGATATCCGTATTTCAGATCTCCCTTGACAGGGCATCCTATGGTTGCCAGTTGTGCCCTGATCTGATGGTGTCTGCCCGAATGCAGTTCCACTTCGAGCAAATAGAACCGGTCGGATCTTCCGGCAATCCTGTAGGAAAGTGATGCCTTTTTTGATCCCTTCACCTCCTGGTCATAAACATAGGTTTTATTCCTGGCTTCATTTTTTTTCAGATAATGAGTCAGTTCTCCTTCGACATCGGGAGGCCTCTCTCCTACAATTGCCAGATAAGTTTTCTTCACCTCTCTTGAGCGGAAAATCTCATTCATCCGCGCAAGTGCCTTCGACGTCCGGGCAAAAAGAATAACTCCGCCGACTGGCCTGTCAAGACGGTGGACCAGACCAAGAAACACATCGCCGGGCTTATTGTATTTTGCAGCGATATATTTCCTAACCTCAGTGTCGAGTGACGGGTCGCCTGTATTATCTCCCTGTGAAAGGTCTGACGGTCTTTTATTTACTGCTATAAGATGGTTATCCTCGTATAATATTTCGATCATTGTATAAGAACTCGTTATCCCCTCTTTTCAATATTGTTCCTT
>JAAYUS010000198.1 GCA_012517605.1 Bacteroidales bacterium | reverse complement strand
AGATTCTTTATAGTGAATTTATCGAGCCAGACATAACGGTCCTCTTCAATTCTTGATAGGTTTGTGATATGCCCGAGCTGAGAATGCTGGGTGATGTCGAGATAATAAAGGATAGCTCCGGCGGCTATGATACCAAAAGCAAGGTTCTGAACA
Source organism: Bacteroidales bacterium (assembly GCA_012517605.1). GTDB lineage: Bacteria > Bacteroidota > Bacteroidia > Bacteroidales > VadinHA17 > LD21. The sequence continues at coordinate 24,038 of JAAYUS010000198.1, read as the reverse complement.
CCAAATCCCTTAAGAGAACTTGTTTCAAACTGTTTAAGCAGGCGGTCGTTCGCTGCTTCAGGGGTAAATATCCAGTCATCAAGCTTGTAGTTATAGAATTTCGTCCCGAAAGCATCATTGAACAGAGCGCCTTTTCTTTTTTCAAAAAGCACCTCTTTTGGCTGGAAGTTATTGAGCAGCTGATCTATGTAATCTAAAGTACCTTCCGAGACAAGGAACTCTCCGGTTGAAATATCCAGAAATGCAACTCCCGCAATTTTCTTTTCTATATGTACTGCCGCAAGAAAATTATTCTCCTTATGGTTAAGCACATTTTCATTCATTGAAACACCCGGCGTAACAAGTTCTGTTATCCCGCGCTTCACAATTTTCTTTGTCAGCTTCGGATCTTCAAGCTGCTCGCATATGGCGACTCTCTGACCAGCCCTTACCAGACGTGGAAGATAAGTATCTAGAGCATGATAAGGGAATCCGGCAAGCTCAACAAAGGAAGCCGAACCGTTGGCCCTTCTTGTCAGGGTTATGCCGAGTATCTCCGAAGCCCTTATTGCATCAGTGCCGAATGTCTCATAAAAATCTCCCACCCTGAAAAGCAATATGGCGTCAGGATGTTTTGATTTGACACTGTAATACTGCTTCATCAGCGGTGTTTCGACATAGTTCTGATCTTCAGGCATGATTGCTTGGGCAGAGACAATAAATTAATCTGATCGTTAACAAAGATAATTTATTTTTGTTAGCCGCAGGCGACCGGGTTCTGTACAGGAATAAAAAAGGAAAGATCCTGAAGGTAAAAAATCATGTTTTTTATACTTCTTTATGGATAACTTGTGCTTTTATTGATAATACAAAAATCATGAAAAAAGTACTGATCCTTGGGGCCGGCATGGTTTCAAAGCCAATAATACAACACCTTCTTCAACACGGCACTGGTGTTATTGTAGCATCACCGATGAAAGAACGGGCCGATGAAATAATAAATGGCAATCCTCTTGGATCTGCAGTCGACTGGTCGATGGAAAACCAGAGTATGCTTGATCAGATGGTGGCAGGAACCGACATAACAGTTTCGCTTCTCCCCTACTCTTTCCACACGGATGTCGCCCTGGTCTGTCTTAAAAACCACAAGTCACTTGTTACCACTTCATATGTTCAGCCTGGCATTAAGGCACTTGACAACAAAGCCCGGGAGGCAGGGATCATATTTCTAAATGAGATCGGCCTTGATCCGGGAATTGACCACATGTCGGCAATGAAGATCATCGATCATATTCACGGGCATGGAGGGAAGGTTGAGAAATTCTATTCACTCTGCGGAGCTCTTCCTGCACCTGAAGCAGCAGATAATCCACTTAAATACAAGTTCTCATGGAGCCCCAGAGGAGTTGTGATGGCCGGCAGAAACAGTGCGCTTTACCTGAAGGACGGGAAAAAAATCCTCATTGAGTCAGGAGATCTTTTCAAAGACAGGTTCCTTTTCAGCTTTCCCGGACTGGGTGATCTTGAAGTATATCCTAACAGGGATTCACTGAGCTATATCGATATTTATCAAATTCCCGAAGTATCGACTATGTACAGGGGCACCTTCCGCTATCCGGGATGGTGCGAAACCCTCGACCTGATGAAACAGCTCAATATGCTCGATGACGGCACAGCCGATTACCGGGGGGTCAGCTACAAGACTTTCCTTGCCCGCCTGGCAGGCCTTGACAGAGCTGATCTCAGAAACGCACTTGCTGAAAAGTTCAGTTTAAAATATGATTCTGTTCCGTTAAAATCACTGGAGTTTCTGGGATTTTTCAGCGATGAACAGATAAACCGCGGTAGCAGCTCTCCATTTGAGATAGTCTCTGACAGGATGATCGAAAAGATGAGCCTTGGATCTGATGAACGCGACATGGTGGTTATGCAGCATCTTTTTCTTGCAGTATATCCCGGCGGAAAAAGAGAAGTGATAGTTTCGTCAATGCTCGATTTCGGTTCCGTTTCAACTGATACCGCAATTTCACGGACAGTGGCTCTGCCGGCTGCCGTTGCAGTTCAGATGATCCTTGACGGTAAGTTAAATCTGGCTGGTGTCTGCCGGCCTGTAGTGCCTGAGATCTATAATCCTGTACTCAGTGAACTTAAGAATTACGGCATCGAAATGAAGGAAGAATACGGGCTTCCTGAATCTCAATATCAGGCATTGTTTAAAAAATAATTTCATAACTGAATAGTTCCCTGAGTTTTTGAGCCCTGATCGCAAGGAAGAATATGTAATTACATAATTTTTGCGTCAACTTTAAATCTTTGCGGTATAATTAGCTTAACCATGAATGGCACAAAGTGTCCCACAAAGGTACATAAGGCCAATAAGGGAATGCCGGCATCAAAATCTCAGGTAGAAATCTTTTGTAAGTGCAATATATTCATCGGTGAAATCATGCCTTTTACCCTTATCTATTGTCATAAAGCGCTCTGAAAAATGCTTTTCTTTTCTGCTGAAGCTAAGAATAAGTCTTTTTATTTCAGAATCAGGGGCAGGTCGTATGTTTAAAATGTCTGCCGGATAAAAACCCTTTTCCCGGGCGAGTGATAGAAATTTCTGTCCTTCCTCATAAGGCATGATAAGTTGAAGCTCACCTTCATCCGTCAGCAGCCTGTCTGCTCCTTCAAGTATATCTTTATGAGTCAGACTGTCATTATGCCGTGCAACAGATTTTGAAGGATCGGGATTTTTCAGCGAATCAATAAAATATGGCGGATTTGTAACGATAAGGTCAAAACTTTTATCATGACCGCTGAAGTTCTGAAGGGAGCAGTTTTCTATGCTTATCCTTTCTGACCATTTGCTTTGTTTTATATTCTCCGAAGCCTCGCGGAAAGATCTGATATCGGGTTCGATAGCTGTAACAGACGCAGCACATCGCTGTGCAAGCATAAGAGCGATCAGGCCCGTTCCGGTTCCTATATCAAGTATCCTGGTTTTACCTGATACATCTGCCCATGCTCCGAGCAGAACACCGTCGGTGCCTACTCTGAAGGCGCTTTCTTTCTGATTGACAGTGAAGTGCTTGAATCTGAAATAATTGTTGCCCATCTTAAAATTTTGACCTTCCGGTCTTCATATCTGCAAAACTAATTCATTATTTATCAATGTTTTTGAAATTAAGGATCATAATTCTGAAGTACTTAAATATTCAAATGAAGCAAGCATGAACAATTATTACTAAATTTCCGACATTAAACTTCAAATAATTTCATCATGAAAAAAGCCATTTCCGAACTTGTTTTTCTGTTTCTGATAATAGTTTTTCCCCTTAAGGCATCAGCAGTTGATGATGCCAGGTTACTGAGATTTCCCGACATAAATAAAGACCTTATAGCCTTTGTTTATGCAGGCGACATATGGACCGTCAGTTCTTCAGGAGGAGAAGCAAGGCGCCTTACATCCCATCCCGGACTGGAATTATTTCCAAAGATATCCCCCGATGGTAAGTGGATAGCTTTTTCAGGAGAATATTCCGGAAGCAGGCAGGTTTTCGTAATTCCTTCAACCGGAGGAGTTCCGAGGCAGCTCACATGGTACAACTCTGTTGGTGTTATGCCTCCGCGAGGCGGCTGGGATGATGTTGTCCTCGACTGGACACCCGACAATAAACAAATATTAATAAGGGCTAACCGTACCTCTTTCGGAGAACGCCAGGGCAAATATTTCCTGGTTAGTCTTGAGGGCGGACTTGAAAAACCGCTTCCTGTTACAAACGGCGGATTCGGTGTCCTGTCTCCTGATGCATCAAAAATTGTTTTTACGCCTGTCGATCGTGAATTCCGGAACTGGAAGAGATATAAGGGCGGAAGGGCAACCGACCTCTGGATCTATAATCTTAATGACAACACCTCCGAACAAATAACAAATTTCGAAGGCACCGATCAGCTTCCAACATGGTCGGGCGATAACATTTTCTTTGCATCGGACAGGGATCTGAAACTTAATATCTGGCAATACAACACAATAACAAAAGAAACAAAACAGGTTACAAAACATACTGAATTTGATGTGATGTGGCCATCAGGAAATGGAGATCAACTCGTCTATGAGAATGGCGGCTATATTTACAAACTTAACCTTAACACCGGTCAGACTGAAAAGGTAAAGATCGGCATCAGCTTCGACAATCCGAATCTTGTTGCTTATTATAAAAATGTGAAAGACAATATTCACAGCTTCGCTGTTTCACCTACCGGGAAACGCGCTCTTTTTGACGCAAGAGGCGACATCTTCTCAGTCCCTGCAGAAAATGGCGTTACAGAGAATCTTACATCTACCCAGGGCATAAGGGAAATATTCCCTGCATGGTCGCCCGACGGCAGGTATATTTCATATTATTCCGACAAGACCGGGGAATATGAATTATACCTTCTGGAAAACAAAAAAGGTGCACTGCCAAAACAGGTCACCTTCAACTCATCAGCATGGAAATACCAGCCGCTGTGGTCACCCGACAGCCGTTACCTTGTGTTCTTCGACAGAACCCTGAATCTCAGGATCCTTGAGGCATCAACAGGCAAGGTCACAGATATTGACCATGCTGCATCGAGCGAAATAAGAAGTTACAGCGTATCCCCCGACTCACGCTGGGTGGCATATCAGAAAGAAGGTTCAAATGAAAAATCAGCAATATGGGTTTATGAGATACCGACGGGCAAAAAGCAGCAGCTTACCGACGGGACTTTTGCTGATAATAACCCTGTATTCAGCCTTGACGGTAATTACATTTTCTTTGAGTCGGACCGCGACTACAACCTTACTTTTTCAAGCTTTGAATTCGATTATTTATATAACAGATCCACAAAGCTATATGCGCTTTCACTGACAACCGGGAGTCCCAGGATCTTCAAGGATAAAAATGACACCGAGCCTGTCAAAGCCGAAAAGCCCGCAACGCCTTCAGCAGCAACATCTAAGGATAAAAAATCCAAAACCCAGGCGTCTGATACAAGTACTGCAAAAAAGGAAATAAAAGTCGATATTGATTTTAACGGTATCAACAACCGCGTCACTGCACTGCCAGGGGATGCAGGAGAATACAGGATCATAGGAGCATGCGACGGGGGACTGATTTTCATAAGCAACGGTAAGCTGATGAAATTTAATCTGAAGGAGGAAAAGAACGAGGAAATACTCGACAGGGCAATGACTGCTGTTCTTACATCCGATGGCAAAATGGCCATGTACAGGTCGGGAGAAGATTTCGGAATAATAAAGCTCACTCCGGGGCAGAAGGCCGGAGCAGGCAAATTGAATCTTTCAGGCCTGGAAATGAAAATTGATCCCCGGAAAGAATGGGATGAGATTTTTACCGATGCATGGAGGATATTCAGGGATTATTACTATGTAAGTAATATTCACGGTGTTGATTGGAAAGCCATGAAGGAAAAATATGGGGCTCTGCTTCCTTACGTAAGCCACAGGGCCGATCTCGACTATATTCTCAATGAAATTGTTGCCGAAAGCAATACCGGTCATAGCTATGTTGACTGGGGAGATTTTGAACAGGTAAAGAGAGTTGATAACGGCCTTCTCGGGGCCGAACTGTCTGCTGACCTTACTGCCGGCCGTTATAAAATAACAAAAATTTTCGAAGGTGAGAACTGGAATCCGGCACGCCGGTCACCACTTACGGAACAGGGAGTGGACGTAAAGGAAGGCGATTATCTTATCAGTATCGACGGCAAGGAAATTACAACCGACGTTAATCCCTATGTTTATCTTGAGAACAAGGCAAACAAAAATGTGGAAATTACTGTAAGTTCAAAACCATCGTCTGAAAATGCACGTACATCAACGATAAAAACAATCTCAAGCGAGCTGGAGCTTATGTATTTCAACTGGGTGAATGAGAGAAGAGCAATGGTCGATAAGCTTTCGGGTGGAAGGATAGGGTACATACATGTGCCAAACACCTCAGCAAGCGGTAATAAGGAATTGTTTCACGGCATGTACACCTATTTCGACAAAGAAGCACTGATTATCGACGACAGGTACAACGGAGGCGGTTACATACCCGACAGGATGGCTGACCTTCTTGACCGTCATACACTTACATATTGGTACCAGAATGGTCTGACGCCAAGCAGGGCGCCAGGCATAGCACATGACGGGCCCAAGGTAATGCTCATAAATGGTTACTCATCATCAGGTGGAGATGCATTCCCGTATTTCTTCAAAAAGCTTGGACTCGGAAAGCTCATAGGGACAAGAACATGGGGCGGACTTGTAGGAATCTCAGGTAATGCACGGCTTGTCGACGGAGGTTACGTTTCAGTGCCACGCTTCGGCGTTTTCGACAAGGATGAGGGCTGGATAATTGAAGGAATTGGTGTTTATCCTGATATTGAAGTTGTTGAAAGACCTGAGCAGATGGCAAAGGGTGTCGATGCCTGCATTGAAAAGGCAGTCGAAGTCCTGCTTCAGCAGCTTAAGGAAAAACCTGCCGGAAAGGTCAATGTACCTGCTCCTCCCGACCGGTCAAAATGGCACGAGGATAAATAACGGATCCTTTTCTAGGCTTCCTCAACAACTTTCCAGCCCATGCGGTCGGCAAGTGCATAGACCGGTTCCCTGAGGTCGCCGTAGAAAGTTACTCTGTGCCAGCTCCATGTATCCCATCTGGTGAACAGCTTTTCCATGTCACCCAGGGGATCTGCACATAATTTGGTCCTGCAGGCCCTGTCATCGGGATCATTGTCAATGGCTACTGCCTGGTGGAAAAGGATTTCTTTCTTTTTCGAATCGGCTTCAAGCGTTGTTGTAAGGTAATTTACGGGCAAAACTGACTGTACAGAGGCCCCGTTCCTGTCTTCAGAATGTGTCATTATCCTGAAGGGATTGGATGGACCAGCCGGGCCGAAGACCTTATTTGGTGCGACACAATGAGCATATATGATCTGCCGCCGGGAGGTATCAATGACCGGATCCGAAATAAATCCGGGCCGTCCTCCCGTCATTATCGAAAAAGCCAGCATGGTCGAGGCCGACCTGATATCACATTCACAACCCCCGACAAGGCCCTCGTTGCACAGTTCATGGAATCCGAGACAAGGATATGCATGAATGTGCCCTCCGTAAAAGCCTCCGAGGCAGTTCAGTGTTATGGCATTTGCATTGTGCTTTTTAAGGATTGATTTCATTCCCAGATACATGGCAGCAGAATTTACGAGAGTGTCAAATGTAACATCTGTTACATTTAGAGCATTCTTCTGCCATTTTTCTGCTACACTTGCCGATTCATCATGGTCAGCATCTGCCCATGCTTCATTTACCTCAGCAAAGGGAATGTATTCAACAGGTATGCCTATGGCAGGCTCTCCTGTTTTTGCCTCCTGATCATTAACCGCCAGGATCCTGGATTCACTGAAACGCCTGACAGATTCATCCGGGCTCAGTACATCGAAGTTATCCGGTTTCAGCGAATACTTTCCAAAACCTTTTGTTGCTTTTTTCCTTGCATTGTCAGTGGCAGCGACAAACTCATTTATCGTTCCTCCCTTACCCGTTATTCTGAAACAACTTACAGCAGCGATAAGATCATCAGGGGAGGATGATGCGACAAACCCAACATTCCTTTTACCGGCATTCAGCATTGAAGCATTGTAGACGAGAAAACCTCCGCTGCCTCCAAACTGGAAATCAGCATATACAACGGGTTTCCCGGTCGCGGCAACAGTCTGAATAACCTGATTCCAGCAATTCATCTGGTAAACAATATATCCGTCAACAGGATTCAGTTTGTCTTCCGCGGTAATTTTTAACGCATCCGCAGCTCCTGTTGCAAGCGAAGGGATAAATTCCATATCCGGGAAAGCGGCAGCAAGAGTTCTATTTATTTTTTCCATCACCGGGGCGAAGTCAAACCCGACATTTGGCCAGTCGGGACCAGGCTGGACAACAGCATGAAGCGAATAAAGAACCCTGATCCTGAGCTTTTTTACGGATACGGCGGAGTTAAACGTTGTATCTGCAAGTCCCAAAGGCGAAAGTGCCATACAGGCCGCACAGGCACCGCAGGATCTTATGAATCCTCTTCTCGAATAGAATTGTGATGCCGTTGAATCTTTGGTGGATGTTTTTCTCATTTTGGCTGAATTTGAAGAAGGTTAGTTTAATCATATCCAAGTTATGAAAAAATAACATATCGTGCCAATCCTAAAAAATCATATATAAAAATGAACAAATCTACATATTCAGTTGTCTATAGAGTGAATTCATAAAGGAAGATACCTGCAGAATTCGCATTATTAAGAATAATTATCTGAATATGAAGTTTTTTAAAAATATAATTTCTGAAAAAAAGTCATCGTTTTTTCTGATAATAGTTTTCTTTTTATTCTTTGTTTTCGCTACTGGTCCTGTATGGGGAGGTCAGCCTGACACCCTTTTCAGGTCTGACGATGTGGTAAGAATTGAACTCAGGGCTGATTTTTCAGCGTTGCAGAAAGACCGGGAAGGAGACCCTCAATACCGCAATGGTGAACTGACTTACCTCTCCGAGAACGGAGATACGGTACATCTTGATGTCAGACTTATGGTAAGGGGTAACTTCAGGCGTGATCCTTCAATATGCAGCTTCCCTCCGCTATGGGTGAATTTCAAGAAGAAGGAAGTTGAGAATACTTTATTCGAAAACCAGGACAAACTGAAGCTTGTAACACCATGCGGATCTCAGGAGGATGTAATTAAGGAATATATGGTTTACAAGCTTTATAATGAAGTGACCGATCTAAGCATGAAGGTAAGGCTGGCAAAGATCCTCTATTTTGATACGTCAGAAAACAGGAAGCTTTTTGAAAAATACAGTTTCTTCCTTGAGGACAAGGACAAGGTAGCTGAACGCAACGGTCTCGAGGCAAAAGACAGGTTCCTTACTCCCTTTGACCTTGAATCAGAAAGCTTCAAAACACTTGCTGTATTCCAATATCTTATTGGCAACAAGGATTGGTATGTTACCTCGAGAAAAAATCTTGTCATAATGCAGTCTGATGATTTTTCCAAACCGCCTTATGCTGTTCCTTATGATTTTGACCTTTCGGGGCTTGTTAATGCCGATTACTCCAAACCTGAAGGAGTTCCGGAATATATGCTGGCAAGCAAACGAGTTTACAAGGGGATCTGTTATACCGAAGATGAATTCAATAATACATTCGGGCTTTATCTTGATCTTAAGCCCAGGTTCGAGTCGATTATCAGCAACCAGACCTTATTGTCAAAAAATACAAGAAAAGAGATTATCAGGTATATAGATCAGTTCTATAATGTTATAGAAAACCAGTACCTCTTCAATAAGGAATTTTGCAGCACATGTCAGACCAGACAGGATTATAACCTGGCAGAATTAAAAAAATGAGTACCCTGCCGATGTTCAGGCGGGTACTCACAATCGAAATTTCGGTTTAGCAAAGCTTGTATGGCCTTCTGTATTCGTAATTCATCAGTCTGTGTTCGGAGGCTTCCTTGTCGTCAACAAAGGTATAAGTTGCCGGATTCCATTTAACAGGCCTTCCCAGCTCTGTCGCAATGTTCCCAAGGCAGCATGTTATTGCAGTACTGCAGCCAACCTCAATTGTAGCTATCGGCTTTTGGCGTGAACGGATTGAGTCGACAAAATTCTGCATATGCGGTGAGCTGATCTCGAACTGAAGTCCAGCCTGTGTAGGAGCAGGACGACCCTGAGCCTGTCCCTGAGCCCCTGCCGGGCGACCCTGACCTGCTGCGGGCCTCTGAGCCTGTTGTCCTGCCGGTCTCTGACCCTGCTGTCCGGCCGGTCTTGGCTGCGGACGGTTACCTTTTATATCCTCAGGAATTAGAGAAGCATCAGAACATGCAATGTATCCGCGGGCAACTTCGATCCATCCCTTGGTTCCGATGAACTTGATACCCTGAGCTCCGGGATTGTCTTCAAGATATGGCTGTTCTGTCATCACAACACCTGTTTCGTACTTATAGGTAAGGTATGGCTGCCCGTTGTAACCTTTGGGTATTATCTCACAAGGACCTGATCCATCCATTCCGATTGCGGCCTGTGCAATATCGAACATATGTGCTCCCCAGTCAGCTGTGTAGCCGTTTCCTGTTTCGCGGTACCAGCGCCATGCACCCCACAAAGTTTCATTCTGAACAGGATCAAGTGTTATCTGCGGAGCCAGATCGGAATTATAAACTATTTTGCCGTCGTTAAGCGGTCCGAGCCACAGATTCCAGTTAAGATTTGCAGGAATTGGCATTTCAGGCAGGTCAAGAGGTTTTGGAGGATCGCCAACCTTTGCATAGATCTTTTCAATATGACCAATTGCGCCCTTCTGAACAAGCTCAATGGCCTTCTGGAATTCCCTGCTCGATCTTTGCTGGCTTCCAACCTGAACTATTCTCTTGTTGTCGTTGGCAACCCTTGTCATTACAAGAGCTTCCTTTATTGTATATGAAAGAGGTTTCTGAACATATACATCCTTTCCGGCCTGGCAGGCATGGATAGTCATAAGGGCATGCCAGTGATCGGGCGATGCAACCTCAACAGCATCAATATCCTTACGCTCAAGAAGTTGTTCATACTGCTCGTAAGTATCGCATCTGGGAGCAAGACCTTTTGATTTCTGCCACTCCTCAACAGTCCTCTTATATCGCTGCTGCTTGATGGAGTCTACATCAGCACATGCTATAACCTGAATGCCTTTTACACCGGCAAAACCTCTGAAATCAGAGATAGCCTGACGCCCAAGTCCTATTGTTCCCAGAAGCACCCTGTCGCTTGGTGCAACGCGGACTCCGTTGATTACATAGCTGGGAAGTATTGTCAGCCCTGTCAGTCCGAGAGCCGACAGACCCAGGAAGTCTCTCCTGTTCATTCCCTTTGCAGATTTTTCCTTCATATGGTTAAGTGTTTTTGGATTAATGGTTTTAATTCAGGATAAATGTAGAAAATACTTGCAGATTTTATTAGCGCTTAAGATTTTTTAACAGATACCGATAAATCCTGATTTTTGAAAAAATGAAATCCATGGATCTCGGGGCATTTAGTATTTCTGAATTGCAAATAATTAGTAAATTACATTCATGATTAATAGGAAAAGGTAATTTTAATTTTGCCATTTAAATTATTAAATACCAAATAATTATGAAAAAGACACTGATTTTTTCATTTGTTCTCCTGCTTGTTGCAGGCACCTGTTCCCTGAAAGCCCAGGAGCAGGGTAGTTCAACGACTGATGTTATATTAAAAGGCTATTCCGCAAAGATGTTTACATCAGAACCTGTAAAGGACAGTGATCTGGATCTCATTCTGAAATGCGGTATTAAGGCTCCAAGTGCAAGAAACTCCCAGGGATGGAAGTTCACAGTCATAAAGGATGCCGGACTTGCCGGGGAGATTATAAAGAACATAAATCCCGGGAACATAGTTGTAATTGTTTCAGGGATTGATTCACAGCAGCCGGGATCGTTTACTGATTTCGACTGTGCCCTTGCTACCGAGAACATGTATATTGCCGGACAAAGCCTCGGCTACGGCGTTCATATCTATGCCAGCCCTGTGAGCATGATCAACCAGAAAAAGGAAGCTTACGGGATTCCTGAAAGTTACAGGGCAATATCTGTTCTCAGAATAGGGAGCATAGACAAAAATGTTGATGCAACTTCTTCAGCATCTACAAGAAAGACATTTGAGGATATCGTTATTTACAAGTAAAACCCGGAATTACAATTTATCATCGGGCTTGTTGAGCATCCTTACGTTTTCATCGACAGGCCCGATGTTTTTAAGATTTTCCTTTTTGCTCTTTGCGCCAAGTTCTTCGAGCCTGCGTCCTGTTACAAGGATCCTGCTCTCAAAAGATCCAACTGCATCGTTATAGCTTCTTAAAGCTGATCTTAATCCATTTCCTATACCGGCCAGGTAGTCCGAAAATACCGACAGCCTTTCATGCAGAACACGCGAGGTCTCGAGTATTTCCATGGCATTTTCGGTCATACTGTGCTGCTGCCAGATGAGGGCAAATGATTTCAGCACAACAAGAAGAGTTGTTGGTGTTGCAAGGATTATCCTCTTTTCAAGTGAATACTCAAGTAAATCCTTGTCAGTTGTCAAAGCAGCATTAAGGGCAGATTCTATTGGCATGAAAAGCACAACAAGATCGGGACTGTTAGTGAACTGGGCATAATATTGTTTTTTGCTCAGTTCATTGATTCTTTCCCTTACTGATCTTGCATGGGCTGCAAGAAGCTGATTCCTCGTTTTTTCGTCCCTTGTTTCGAGCGACTCCATATAGGCTTTCAGAGGCACTTTTGAATCGACAACTGCATGTTTGTTGTCGGGAAGATTTACAACCATGTCGGGCTTTATCACCGCATCTTCCCCTTCTTTATAGACCTGTTCATTGAAATCACAATGTTCAAGCATTCCTGCATATATAACCAGGTTTCTGAGGCCTAGCTCTCCCCACCTGCCTCTCGATTGAGGATTTTTAAGAGCATTGACAAGCTCTCCGGTTTCTTTCTGCAGGCCAGTGCTTGTTAGCTGAAGGCTTGAAAGCATTTCCTTTACCTGACCGAATGTAATGTTTGAAGTAGTTCCGAGCTCCTCCACCTTCAACTTATACCCTTCAATCGCTTCCTTAAGGGGTCCCAGCATTTCGTTTATTGCCTGCTTTCTTTTGTCAAGATCTGCTCCGGCCTCGGTTTTATGAGTTTCAAACTGGGTTTTGGCAAGTGTAAGGAATTGTTCGCTATTCTGTCCGAGAGCTGCAGAAGCCGCAGCTGTGAACTTATCAAGCATTGCCTCCTGCGCTATCTTCAGGCTCTCTCTGTCAGCTTCCATCTTTGTGTTCAGGACAGCAATCTGCTCCCTGAGCTCCGATATTTCCTCATTCTTACCGAGCAGTTCCCTGCCATGTAAAGAAACCAGCCTCGATTTGGCAATGAACCATCCTATAAGAAATCCCATTGCAAGACCCGACAATATGTATAATGCTGTTTCCATAGTTATGGTTTACTCAGGAAACAAATTTAGCTAACATAAATTTATAACACTCCAGTTATTTCAAATCTTTATGGATGACTTTCCTGTTGACCATGACCGAATATAAACATTAAAGGAATTGCTTATTTCCGGCACGATATTAGCTGTATATTTCAAAATTCCTAACTTTGATATCATCACATAAATCTGGAACATGAAAACCTTTCAAAACTCTTTAAAAGTGACTTTTTTATTCCTGCTTTTATCCGCCCCTGCAATACAGGCTGGTCAGGACATAAACGGAAAACCTTTGCCGCATTTCCTGTTCCCTTCATTCAGGGAAGGCCGGGTTTTAATGAAAGACGGAACAAGTTTTACAACTAAGCTGAACTACCACATGGTCGACGAAATGATGATCACTGAAGTAGACGGGAAATACAGATATTCCAAAGATCCTAAGCTTATTGACACTATTTATTTGGAAAACAGGATCTTTGTTCCGGTTGGGAACAAGTTCTATGAAGTGCTTGCCAAAGGACCGGTTACAATATTCCTTCAGAACAGAAGCAATTTCACTCCAGTTGGTGCTGATATAGGTTACGGTGCAAAGTCAAAATCCGTAGGAAAGACAGCATACCAGAGGTTTGAACTTGTTGATGTAATAGCTCAGTATGGAGAGGTTGCCTATATGGAAATCCCTCCTAACTCAGAAGTTACACCAGCATCTGTTTTCTGGGTCAGAAAAGATGGTTCCTTTGAAAAATTCAGCAATGAAAAACAATTCCTGAAGGTTTTCCCTGGTTCTGAAGCCAGAATTAAGGAATTTATAAAGAAGGAAAGGATAAACATGAAATCACCGGCCGGCCTTGCCAAACTCGGAAAATTCTGCAATAGTTTGTAGATAAATACAAAGTATCTGATTCATTATCGCCGGATACTCTGTAAGCTCCTGAAATGTTTCTCAAAATGAGAATAACAGGGATCAATATAGAAAGGGCATAAACTAAATGCCATTTATTATTTTATTATAAACCTGACACTTACATTAATCAAACACCAGAATAATAAAAACCGGCACACTATTGGATAATATGGAAATGAATCTGTAACCCTTTTTCCATGAAAAATAAAATAAACGTGCTGGTAATTGAAGACAATGAATACTACGGCAATCTGCTTGCGAATGCAATTCATAACAGTATTAATCCATTCCTCGAAAGAGGGGATTTTCAGCTTGTCCTTCATACATTCACAAATGCATCAGAGTACATAAGAAAAGTTGAATCGGGAAAAATAAAATGTGACTATAATGCAGTCTTTATAGATTATTTTCTTGGCGAAGGGGTCAATGCCGATGATGTTATAGACACTCTTAAAAAGAAGTCGTGCGATGCGATGATCGTTCTTCTTTCACAGTCGAAGGATTTGAAGGAAAAATATGATTTTGTTAATTACAATTATTTCGTTGTCAAGGACAGGTTTGCCCCTTCACTCTGCGGCTTGTATCTTCAGCAATATATTGAAGATAAATATTCTGTATCTTTGGACCAATGACAGGTACAGATAAACGGCGGATCAGAAAAAATTCAATTCGCGTAAAAGTTGGATTCCTCATGTTTCTGGCAGTGTTGCTTCTGTCAGTTACATTTTATCTCCTTTATCGTAACCTGTCATCAATAGTTGCTTCAATAAGGATTGATTCCACACCGGAACTGAAACTGTTAAACATAAGGGATATTTCATCGGGCATTGAGCAGGCCGGAAACAGCGTCAGACTTTATACAATAACTAAAAATCCTTCGGACATAAGGCCATACTACAGATTTGTTTCAGGTATTGATGAAAAGATAGGCAATCTGCGTAAGGAATGCGGCAATGACTCAATCCTTCTGGCCCAGACCGATACCATAGGGACCCTCGTTGAACAGAATATAGTGATCCTGAACAAACTTCTGGCCTTGTACAAGGACGACAATGTGATTGAGAACATCAGAGAACTCTCGGAAAAGCTTAATGAAACTCCTGCAGAAACACCCCGACAGGGAATACTGAAAAGGGTTTTCGGTAAGAGCCCTGGTACACCTCCTGTGGAACGGGAAATTGCAGCAAATCTGGATTCTATTGTTTACCAGTCAGAACAGGCAAAGGAACAGATGGCCGCCAGGGAAATTCAGCTTGCAACAAACAGCAGGGAGATTACCAACAAGTTTTATGACCTGATAACCAGAATGGAAAATGAGGTAAACAGTCATATCAGGACCAAGGCCGAGGAAGCTGCAGGCATAGCTGACCAGACATACAGATGGCTCGTTCTCACAGCCATCTCGGGCGGTTTGCTTGCAATACTCATTATAATAATAATTATAAGGTACTCACGTAACGCATGGGCATATCAGGCTGCTCTTGAAAATTCAAAGAATGAAACAATCAGACTGGCAAGGACAAGGGAACTTTTCATGGCAAATATGAGCCATGAAATAAGAACCCCTGTTACTGCAATATCAGGATTCACCGACCTTCTGCTGCGTGATTCACCTGACAGCAAGACAGCTGATTCTCTCAAAATAATAAAATCATCATCCGACCATCTTCTGAGGATAATAGACGACATCCTCGATTTTTCTAAACTTCAGAATAACAAAATCACACTTGAGAAAGTACATTTCAGCATAGGCACGGTCCTTTCAGATGTTTACACCATGTTTGAAAATATGGCCCGCCGGAACAATACAGTGCTGAGCTATCATTTAAGTCAGGGCACTCCGCCCGCTCTCATCGGCGATCCTTACAGGCTCAGACAGATATTGATAAACCTGATAAGCAACGCCGTGAAGTTCACAAAAAACGGAAGTGTTCATTATGAGGTAACCAGCAACGTGAGATCGCCGGAAGAAACTGAAATTATCATCGAGGTTTCAGATACTGGTATTGGCATAGATGAATCGAGAATAAATGCAGTATTTGAAGACTTTACCCAGGCCGAAATGAGCACCACAAGGAAATACGGTGGCACAGGCCTTGGCCTGTCAATTGTAAAAAAGCTTGTGGAGATGCAGAAAGGAACCATTGATCTTACAAGCCGAAAGAACAAAGGCACGACAATTGTGTGCCGGATACCATTTTTGACCGGTGACGAAAAACAAATAAAAAAAGAGGTCATAAAGCCTCTCGCAATACCTGAAGAGCTTAAGGGAATTAAAATACTTGTTGCCGATGATGAAGAATATAATCGTCTGCTGTTCAAAAAGATATTTGAGCGATGGAATGTCAGCTGCGATCTGGCAGCAAACGGAATGGATGCTCTTGAAATGTTGAAGGAAAATAAATACGACATCCTGTTCATTGATATGCTTATGCCTGGAATCGACGGCCTAAAGACAACAAAGTTCATAAGGGATGAAATGAAAATAGGCGAATCCGGAATGCCGGTCATACTCATTTCAGCGGCGCCTCCAGGAGAAGACTGGGAAAAATATAAAAACGCAGGTATCAGCTCATTCATACTTAAACCATTCACGGAAGAGATACTTCTGTCATCTGTTCTTTCATTCACAAGTCGTGGAACAATTCCCGGCTATGAAAATTCTGATGGCAAAGCTGACATGCAGACATCAGATAAGGAAAAAATTAATACCGGAAATTTATACCATATTGCTGCAGGAGACAGTGATTTCGTAAAGCAGATGCTTGAAGCTTTCCTCAGGACCACAGAAAAAGGGTTGGAGGAGATGCAGGAAGCAGCAGAAAATGGTGAATATGAATCCGTTTCCGGCATTTCACATAAGTTGCAGCCTCCATGTCGTCATCTTGGGGCAACAGATCTTTTCAACCTGCTTAATAAGGTTGAAAAAGCAATTAAAAACAATGAGACGGAATCAGTGAAATCAAAAATAGTGGATATCAGGTCGGAGTTCTCTGTTGTCAGAAATGCCGTAACTGATCAGATTTCAAAAATTAAGGGAAAAGCCTGAAATCACATCATAATTTTGTACTTTGCACTCTGACAGGTTTGTCTGTTTATTTTAAAAGCGATCGGCCATGACTGGAAAGCCTGTTAAAATATTTGTGGTGGAGGATAATGAGTGGTATAATAAACTGCTTGTTTATACTCTTTCGTTGAATCCTGATTATGAGGTCAAAAGCTTCTTCAATGCGAGGGACTTTCTGAACTCCCTAAATGAATCGCCCGATATAGTAACTCTCGATTTTAAGCTTCCCGACCTTACAGGACTTGATGTACTTAAAAGGATCAGGCAGGAAAACAGCGATATCCAGGTGATCCTGGTCTCGGAGCAGGATGACATTGAGACAGCTGTTACACTTCTGAAACTTGGAGCTTACGACTATATAACCAAATCAAACGACATAAAGGAGAGGTTGCTTAACACTGTGCAAAACATTGCAAAGGATATCGGCCTCAAAAATGAAATATCCACTCTCCGCAGGGAAGTGCAGCAGAAATACAGCTTCAGAAATACGATAATCGGCGACAGCCCTGCCATCAAAAATGTTTACGGGCTTATTGAAAAGGCGCTGGAAACGAATATCACAGTTATCATTTCAGGTGAAACAGGTACCGGCAAGGAGCTTGTAGCCAAGGCAATTCATTATAACTCACGGCGAAAGGACAAACCTTTTGTCGCCGTCAATGTGCCGGCAATTCCGTCAGAACTTATTGAAAGTGAATTATTCGGGCACGAAAAAGGCGCTTTCACCGGAGCATCTTTCCGAAGGACAGGCAGGTTTGAAGAGGCAGACGGTGGATCACTTTTCCTTGACGAAATAGGTGAAATGGAAATGAACCTTCAGACAAAACTGCTACGGGTTCTGCAGGAAAAGGAAATTGTGAGGATCGGCAGCAACAAACCAGTAAAAACCGACTGCCGGATTATTGCGGCAACCAACAGGAACCTGAAAGAAGAAGTAAGGAAAGGAAAGTTCAGGGAAGACCTTTACTACAGGCTTCTGGGACTTCCCATCGAAATGCCTCCCTTGAGGGAAAGGGGAAATGATATCCTGATGCTTGCAGGGTTTTTCATTGAAAGGTTCTGCAGGGAAAATAACCTCCCCTTAAAACGCCTTTCGCCCGGAGCGCAGAAGAAACTTCTCAACTATTCCTTCCCGGGCAATGTACGTGAGCTTAAATCGATTGTGGAACTTGCTGTTACGTTATCCGTTAATAACGAAGTTGAGGCTTCCGATTTCACATTTGAAGATCAGGGCCCCGATTTAATACCTGATGAGGGCGACCTTACAATGCGCGCCTATGAAATGAAAATCCTGAAGGCCACCCTGAAGAAATACAACAACGACATTCCATATGCTGCAAAAAAGCTTGATATAGGTGTTTCAACAATCTACAGGCTCCTGAGGCAGGAAAGAGAATCAGCGGAATAACCCGCTTCATCATTTGCCCGGAAATTTCTCAAAATGAGAATTTCTCTCTCAAAAATGGAAAACGGACTACAAAGCCAAAATATAATAATATCTGATAATCAGAATATTATAATTACTATGGCATGTTGGACCGTCTTTTGTCATATAAATTAACGCTGGATTATTTAATAATAACCTGAGATCAGATTCTTTAAAACTTAATAAACTAAAAAATGGAAAACAGATTTAACAATGACCCTAAATCAGTAAATGAAAATGAGGTCGTAACAAACAGGGTAAACAACGCCAGAAAAGAAGGCGTTACAAAAGGAGCCCTTACAGCAGGTATAATAAGTCTTGTCCTGCTCCTGGCACTCGGCATCCTGGGATATTCACTTCACAAGAAGGACCATAACACCCAGCTTGCACTGATGGAGGATCAGAGAGTTACATTCACAAAGGAACTGAATCAGCGCGACTCAACTCTTAATGACTGGCTTGCTTCCTTTAACGATATCGAGAACAACCTCAGAATGATCAGGGAGAAGGAAAAGCTGATATCTGTAAATACGTCAGACGCTGAAGTATCAAAAGACAAAAGGAACCAGATCCTTGAGGACATCAAGAGCATTAACACACTTCTTGATGATAATAAAAAGAAAATTGCACAGCTCAATTCACAGTTG
The DNA here is from genome assembly GCA_012517605.1 of Bacteroidales bacterium. GTDB lineage: Bacteria > Bacteroidota > Bacteroidia > Bacteroidales > VadinHA17 > LD21. Next base: position 4,984 of record JAAYUS010000198.1, on the reverse strand, counting down.
AAGAAATCGGGAGGCCAGATAACAGAGCTTAAGACCAGGATCGCTTCACTTGAAGAGTCAATGAAGACATATGAGACCGAAATTGCCGAACTTAAGACCACTCTAGCAAACAAGAACTTTGAGATCGGACAGCTTAACGAAACCGTGGTTGCACTTAATGACACACTTACCATAAAGAAGGAAACCATCAGCAGCCAGACATACAAGCTTCATCAGGCATACATAGTCTCAGGAACATACAAGGACCTGAAAGAAAAGGGCCTCTTATCCAAAGAGGGGGGATTCCTTGGTATCGGAAGAAAAGAAGCCATCAAAGAGGATTTCTCAGACTCCCTCTTCAAGGAAATAGACATCACCAAGACTCTTACCATACCTGTAAATTCGAAGGACATGAAGCTTATTACCGAGCATCCTTCGGGTTCCTACGAGGTCGTAAAGGAAGGGGATAAGATGGTTTCTTACATAGCCATCAAGAATCCGGAAGAATTCTGGAGAATTTCGAAATATGCAGTTGTTGAACTAAAGAAATAAAGAAATCATCATTAGTCAAAGTTGGTCAGGTTAGATGAGAAGGGGCTGTCTGCAGATAACAGACAGCTCTTTTTTATGTCTCCCTTACTATCCAGGCCTTGAATTCTGCAGCCTTGTTTTTGCTTACATAAATCCTTTCAGGCGGTTCCACGTCGAGAGTCAGCAGCAGCCTGCTGTCGAACCATATTGTTAAATTTTTAACACTATCACGGGATACTATGAACTGTTTGTTTGCCCTTATAAAATCAGAAGGATTAAGCATAACCTCAATCTGGTCGAGAGTTTTCGAATAATGATAGCTCTTGCCGTTTTTCAGGTATACCCTTGTGTTTTTTTCAGTGGTATAGAAAAATGAGATCTCCTTCATATCCACCGGCATCAGTTTATCCTTGACAGGAATGAGAATCTTATCCTTGAATTTCGCTAAAGGTGCAACCTGAGCAAGCTGGGCTATATATTTTAAAACATCCTGCCGGGAAAGCCTCCTGAATTTATCAAGTGCCCGCTTCAGGTCTGCTGTCTTTACGGGTTTCAGGAGATAATCGATGCTGTTTACCTTAAAGGCTTCTATTGCATATTCATCATAGGCCGTGGTGAAAATGACAGGTATTTCAAGCACAATATTCCTGAAAATTTCAAAAGCAGAACCGTCTGAAAGATGAATATCCATAAGTATCAGGTCGGGCAGCGGATTGCTTTTCAGCCAGCGTATTGTCTGCTTGATGCTTTCAGTATTCCCTGCAACCTCAATCTCAGGATCAAGTTCTCTCAGAATATCCACAAGATTTTCAAACGCGGCTGTTTCGTCCTCAACTATCAGTATTCTCATCTTTTTCTTTTTTCAGAGGAAGATAGACAGTAAATCTTACGCCATCATTCTGTATTCTTATATGAGTGTTCATCAGCAGCGAAAACCTGTTCTCAAGATTTCGAAGTCCGGTCCCGTTCGAATCGGAAGAAACAAGCTTGGGGAAGACCGGGTTTGAAACATAGAGCTCTTCGTGTTCATTGAGACAGATACTTACAGTCATATTATGCTCACTGTCAATAGTATTATGCATAACCACGTTTTCGACAAGCGGCAAAAGGGACAGAACCGGAATCTTGAGATTCTTTTTCTCATCAGGAACATTGATCATAAACACAAGTTTATTGGCAAATCTGATTTCCAGCATATAGAAAAAGGCCTTTAAAAAATCAAGCTCTTCACCAAGAGTTACCAGTCCTTTCTTATCACTCTGTAGTATATACCTGAAGACATCGGATAGTTTATTTACATACTCAAGTGCATCATCGGGATTCTTTCTGCGGATCACTGAAGTAAGGCCGTTCAGGGAGTTAAAGAAGAAATGCGGGTTTATCTGATTTGTCAGTGCATTATAACGGCTCTGAAGGTTCTCAATTTTGAGCTGCTCTATTTCCTGTTCCTTGCGTCTCTGTTCATTATACAAATGTGTTAAATGCCCGAGTAAAACGCTGAAAATGAACATTACAAAGAACTGGAAGATAAGCAGACCCGAATACCATTCTTTTTTCGGACTGAAGTTCATTGAAAAAGCGGTATAGATTATATACGCAACTACGGTTATGATAAAAGCCTGTAACAACCTGTTTTTCAGCGAATTTTTTCTTATCTTGCTGATGTTGAACCAAATAAGAAACCAGATCAGCCCTGAGAAATAAAGATATCTGAAGCTGAAAAACAATAACTGGGCAGTATGCTTTTGTTCTCCCAGATATTGACGCTCAAGTGAAAAGATTGATATATTGGGATAAATAATAAACAAGGCAGATATCAGGCTTATCAGGATAAATCTTCCCTGATTAGGGTTATCTGTAAGATCAAGCTTCAAATCAGAATTCGAGAGCCCTGTTTTGTTCATATTACTATTTTAAATCATATCAAACGGCTCTGATCCCGGATAAGAACCTTTCCCTCGGCCAGAGCAAGAGGAGCCATGTTCCGGGTCGAACCGACTGACCGCCAGGCATCATCATCATCCCCTCTTCCGCCATACTTCCGGTTTGTGTTTATTTTATTCAATTGACTTATTCCCTTTGGCAAAAAAGCAAAAATAATCAATTAAAGATAGATGAGGAAAACACAATGACTGCAATTTGAATACGTGAAAAGGAAAAAACCGGCATCAAAAACGAAAAAAAGAAACGAATCCGGATCTTTCAGTTTCTCATGCCGGTATAAAATTCTGTACGACAGTACAGTTCTGTTCCTCTATCGGGCTTTGATATCGTAAGCCATCAATGCGTTCGTATGCCTGAGGTAAAGTATGCCATCTTTTATGACAGGATGTGCCCAGTAAGGGCCAGCGGAACCAAGGGTTACTTTAAAAGAACTAACAAGATCAAATTTCTGGGGATTGGGTCTCAGAAGCCCGACATTACCATTCTTTTCATCATAAATATAGAGCATTCCGTCGGCAGCGATTATTGAGCCTTTGTTGTTCCAGCGCTGTTCCCACATCTTTTTGCCTGTGTTCCAGTCGATGCAGCACCAGTTACCGTTACTGTTGCTAAGCCAGTTGGATCCGTAGATATATCCGTTAACGAGAACCACGCCTCCATGGTGTACATCAAGGACATCATCTGTCCATACAACTTTGGCGCTCTTTCCATCTTTCCCGATTTCTATCATCATGCCACCTGTATTATAACCGCCTGTGACATAGACCCTTCCGTCACTGAACAGTGGCGTTACGCATTTTATAAGGTCACCTCCTTCCTTATTTATGTGGGCAACTTTCCAAAGGATCTCTCCGTTTGAAACATCAACCCCGAATACATGGCCAAGGGAAACATTGATAAGCATTTTTTTGCCTGCGTAGTTTACAAGGATCGGGGATACATAACCAGGTTTATCATTCAGGCTTGCTGATTTCCATAATAGTTTTCCATTGGTTTTATCAAGGGCGATTGTCATGGTCTGCGGCCCGCCCGGGGAAAAATAAACCTTATTGTCATCAATTAACATTGCTTCGGCTATGCCCCATGAGCCATAAGTGCCTTTATGGATCTCGCTCGCCTTATACGACCATATGATCTTCCCTGTTGTACCATCGACACAGGCAAGGTCGCCATATCCGCTCGTGCAGTATACCCTGTTGCCTTCGACTGTAGGCGTTGCCCTGCTCTCGGGGTACGACTGTGTCCATGACCGGCCGAAGACAGTCTGCCACAATATTTTACCCTTCATGTCAAGTGCAAAAAGAATGTCATCATTCCCCTTATTTCCTGTTGTATATATTGTATTTTTCCCGAAGCTTACCGATGAATTTCCCTTTGCCAGATCAGTGCATGCCCAGATCAGTGCAGGGCCCTTCTCAGGCCAGGATTTTAAAAGTCCGGTTTCGGCCGCTATCCCGGTCCTGTTTTCCTCGCGCCATTCGCTGATATCCTGCGCCACAACGGTTATTGAAATAAAAAATAATAAAATTATTGACAAAGCAGCATTTTTCATGTTGTTGCAATTTTCGTGAATAATGGGTACAATTCGGAAATATTTATATTTTGTGGTGATTAAGACTAAGGATCGTTAATCTCTTTCATAACGGCAAAAATCGTGCTTTTTTTTCAATAATCAGACATTGCGACATTTACAGAAATATGATAAATATTACTTTTTAACATTATTTAGCAATGGAATTTCTCACGGAAACTGTAAAAGTCATTTAAGTGACAAAACAGCGAATGATGGATCTCACCATATCAGCCGGATGTTTCTTAAATACACTTCCGAAACATTAAATCCTGCAAATACTGAAGGCAGAGCCCTGAATCCGATAAGGGTCAGTGAAATGGGAAATTCCCTTATAAATAACCTGGGTTTGAGGAGAAGCGCGACGTAAAACCTTTATGGACCTGTTTATATTACTAACACAGAAATGCCTGTTACAAAATGAGATTAATTTTTTTACTACTTTTGATGACGGTGATGGAGTTCACCTTTAACCGCAAGTGCTAATGACTCCTACTTGTTTTTGACAGGAGATTTTTTATGTTACCCGCTAATCCCTTTGCTGAATCCGGATATTTATCAGCACTCGTTTCAACAGTATTCGCAACGAAAATATTATATCTGTCAGATCATATGGCAGAGATATTTTTTGCTGTTAATTACTTAACAGATATTACAGAAAAAAACAAAATAATATAATCCGCAGATAATAAAATGCCAGTTTGAAGAATAAATGACCTGAAAGATAAATTTACCTGACAATCACAGAAGATCACTTTCTTCAAGTCTGATAGTTGTTGAAAAGTCCCTGCTCGAACCTGAGGAATTATTGCAAAAGGAAACCTTTGCATGTTGCAACGTTCTGACCAGGGATGTTGATGAAAAGATTGTTAATGAAAATATTTCTGCTATTCAGGATGCAAAGAGATTTATTTGCGAACTTTCGGAAAAATACGGTACAAAAAAAGAAGAGTTGAGTCT
>JAAYUS010000197.1 GCA_012517605.1 Bacteroidales bacterium | reverse complement strand
GTTATCTGATCTACACCGCAGTTGTCTGTTGCCGAAGCCGGTGTGACTGTAAAAGAATAACTGCATAATCCGGGGTCATTCCCGTGGGTTATGTCAGACGGGCAGGAGATTAGAGGAAGGACATTGTCAGTGACATTCACATTAAAACTGCAACCTGAAGTATTACCGGCTGCATCGGTTGCAAGCCATGATACGGTTGTAAGACCTTCGTTGAAAACAACGTTATTAAGGGTATTCCCGGTTCCTGACGTCGCACCGGAGAGCGAGAAGGCAACACTTACCACAGCACAGTTATCGGATGCCGTTGCATCCCATGCAGTCCCGGAATGAACATATGTACAAGCGCTTGTCGTTGTTACATTTTGCTGGCCGGTAACAGAACATGATACAGAAGGCTTATCATCATCACTTACATTAACCTGGAATGAGCATGTTGCAGTATAGCCTGCAGCATCTGTTGCGGTCCAAGTTACAGTCGTCAGTCCTGTATTAAAAGCAACATTATTCAGTGTTGTGCCTGTTCCTGTTGTTGCACCAGACAGGGTATAGGCAAGTGTGCTTACAGAACAATTGTCGGTCGCAGTGGCATTCCAGCCGTTGCCTGAATGAACATATGTGCAATTGGTGTTTGTTGTGACATTCTGCTGGCCTGATACAGGACAAGTAACTGAAGGATTGTCATCATCGGTGACCATTACGCTGAAGCTGCAGGAAGCTGTATTATTGGCGGCATCGGTCGCTGTCCATGTAACAGTTGTAAGCCCGGCGTTAAAAGCAACGTTGTTAAGTGTGTTACCAGTACCGGTAGTTGCTCCGGCAAGTGTATATGAAAGCGAAACACCTGAACAGTTATCTATGGCAGTGGCATCCCATCCTGTCCCGCTATGGACATACCTGCATGCATTATTGGTTCCTGCATTTTGCTGTACAGTCACAGGGCAGCTGACTGACGACGGAATATTGTCGTTCACGGTTACTGTAAATGAACATGGGGCGCTGTTATTGCCTGAAGCATCCCTTGCAGTATAAGTTACTGTTGTTGTACCGACAGGGAAAAACGTTCCTGGTAATTTTGACTTAGTCCAGATGATGCTTCCCGCCGGAGTACAATTATCTGCTGCAGTCGGTTCGGTCCAGCTTACAATGGCTCCGCAACTTCCCGGATCAGAACTGACAGTTAAATTGGAAGGACATCCTGAAATTACCGGAGCCACAGGGTCAACGACAGTAACAGTCGCACTGCATGTGCTGCTTCCGAAGGCATTTGATACTGTCAGTATTACATTGTTTGGGCCAAGATCAGCGCAAGTGAATGAAGTTTTACTCAGTGTTTTTGTCACGCTGCAGCCCGAACTGCTTCCGTTATCGATCATCGGTACTGTCAGGGTTGCGCTGCCTGATGCACTGAGATTAAGAGTTGCATTTTTGCATAATGCGGAAATGGTCGATTCAGTAGCGTCTGTTGAATAGAAGGTGGAGGGAGACGACTGGTTGTTATATTCGGTTTTTAACCAGTTGGCATCCCTGGCAGCTCTTTGAACCCTTAGTTCATCGATCTTGCCATCGAAAAAGAATGATCCTGTCCAAGGTTCCCTTCCGATTGCTGGATTTCCGCTGTTTGTAAGACCGGCATCGGCATTGGTAGTCAACGATCTGTCAAGATCACCGTTTACATAGGTTCTTATGAAGTTTCCCGGGTTGCTGTAAACACCCACCACATAATACCAGGTTGAAGTTGCCAGTTCAGTGCCTCCGGGTTCATTTCGGTTCAGCACTGCAGTATTACCGGCAGTACGTATTTCAAATTCAGCTTTTTTGTTATCATATAGACCAAGTTTATAACCGCCTCCATTCCCATCCTGGTCGCTGAAGATTTTTTGATCAATTCCTGTAGTGTTTATGTTTATCCAGGCAGAGACAGTTATCTGATCATTGAAATCCAGTTCATTATTATACTGGACTCTTATGTACTGATTTGACGATCTTACGAAATTACGGCCGTCAAGAATGTTAGCTGATGTGTTTGTACTGCCGAAATTAGTAGAAGTCTGGGAATAAACTGAAGCATCAGATATGCTGTTGTTAAGGTGCCAGACTGCCTTATACTGATTGTCCCATGTATTTGCGCTTGAAGAGTTCGCCGTAATTGAGGGATTACCGAAATAAAGATAAATATCAGTGTTTGAAGTTGCCGAAAGGGAAGGGATCTGCACCCACACTGTAAGCCGGCCTGAAAGTGAATTATACCCTTCAATATCGTGGTTTAACTGAACTCCTGATGATGTTGTGAATTTTATATCCCATCCGTTTGAGTTTTCGATATATCCTCCTCCGGAACATGGTTTCAGATGAGGGTCTGTAATGTCGATCAGTACCGGGAAATTTGTCAGAGCAGTTGTACCAGGTATTTTGTTTTCCTGGATTGTGATCTTCTTACGGTAGGTATATCCCGGCAGCCATTGAGCATAAACGTCTGTGGAATATATAAATACAAAAAATGAAACAAGTAATGCCTTAAGAAACTTACGGCAAAAGGAATGGTTTACGGGTAAAGGAAAAAATAACCGTCCAAAAAATGTTATTTCAGGATTCAGATTCAAATCTGTTATATTCAAAAACCCACGGCTTCAATCAGTCATCCGATCGAACTCAGTAATACATCAAATGATCTTTTTAAGCCGTTTCGGTAAACTTATAAACGGACTTTTCTCCTATTTGTTATCAACAGGATATTAACCAAATGAAATGTTTGTGGAATATCTGTTTGAACAGGGAATATTCCGGGCATTAAAAATGATGAATTTTTATCCCGGAAAAACGGGAAATGATCAAACGGATTGTGATTTTATTAACAATCACCGGATTGACAGACTCTTCCCTGCACCCTGAGCCCCGTGCCCTGAGCCCTGAGCTATATTACCAGCATTGCATCACCGTAGGTGCCAAACCGGTACTTTTCCCTGACGGCGGTACGGTAGGCTTCGAAAGTGAGCTCGTAACCTGTAAATGCAGCTACCATCATCAGCAGAGTTGAATATGGAAGATGGAAATTGCTGATGAGCATATCGGGGACCTTGAAATCGTATGGTGGGAAAATAAATTTGTTCGTCCATCCGTCAAACGGTTTAAGATACCCGTTCGTTGATACCGAGCTTTCGAGAGTCCTGACAACTGTTGTGCCAACAGCGCAGACTTTGTTTTTGTTATCCTTTGCCTTGTTCACGATCTCGGCTGCCTCTTCGGTAATCCTTATCCTTTCTGAATCGACTTTATGCTTTGTGAGATCCTCAACATCAACACTCCTGAAATTTCCCAGTCCGACATGGAGTGTTATTTCAGCAAAATCGACTCCGATTATTTCAAGTTTCTTAAGAAGCTCCCTGCTGAAATGAAGCCCGGCAGTAGGAGCGGCAACAGCACCTTCGTGTTTTGCAAATATTGTCTGATAGCGTTCACTGTCTTCGGGTTCGACCGGACGGTTTATGAATTTTGGAAGCGGTGTTTCGCCCAGGCTGAACAAGGTTTGCTTAAACTCTTCATAGGTCCCGTCAAAAAGGAACCTCAGGGTCCTTCCCCTTGAAGTCGTATTATCAATAACCTCAGCAACAAGGAGATCATCTTCCCCAAAATAAAGCTTATTGCCAATCCTTATCTTTCTGGCAGGATCAACAAGCACATCCCACAACCTCTGTTCCCTGTTGAGCTCCCTCAGGAGAAAAACCTCAATTTCGGCTCCCGTCTTTTCCTTGTTGCCGTATAACCTTGCCGGGAATACCTTTGTATTATTAAAGACAAGTACATCGTGTTCGCTGAAATACTGTGTGATCTCCTTAAAGATCCTGTGCTCAAATGTTCCCTTTTTCCTGTCAACAACAAGCAGTCTCGATTCATCACGATTCTCTGTGGGATAAAGTGCAATGAGTTCCTGAGGTAATGTATACCTGAATTGCGATAGTTTCATATTATACTAATTGTTTTCTAAGTTTTATGAAATCCTTTTTACGTAGCAATTTCAAAAAGGTTTCATTTCTTTTACAATATTTTCAAAACTTTCAAGCGTATAAGCATCTTCAATCCTATAGTTGCCAATTGCGGTTCTCCTGAGGGATGACAGATATGCGCCGCTGCCCAGGGCGAGACCAAGGTCCCTGGCAAATGATCTTATATACGTCCCTTTGCTGCATACTATCCTCACCTGAACCTCAGGAACACTGAACGACAATAGCACGAGATCCCTGAAATAGACCGGCACCGGTGTCATTTCTGCATCTATCCCTTTCCTGGCAAGCTCATAAGCCCTTTTCCCATTTATGTACTTGGCTGAATGAACAGGAGGTACCTGCATCTGTTTGCCAAGAAATCCTTTAAGCGCTGAAATAACAAGATTTTCAGTTATTTGTTCAACCGGGTAGTTACCATTGATTTCTGTTTCAAGGTCATACGATGGAGTAGTGGCACCCAGGCATATTGTGGCAATATATTCCTTGTCAAGATCCCGGAACTCATCAATTCTCTTTGTAGCTCTTCCGGTACAGACTATCATCAGTCCGCTCGCCAGAGGATCGAGCGTTCCGGCATGCCCGGTTTTTATCTTCTTAACGCCCAGATTGCTTTTAATAATGATCCTGACCTTATTTACAAGGTCAAAGGAAGTCCAGTAAACCGGCTTGTCAAAAAGCAAAACCTGCCCCTCTTCAAATACTGAGATCTTATCAGATGACATTTAAACCCAGTAAAATTGTAAAAATGCCTGCAATAAGACAATAAACTGCAAACCATTTAAGATTGCCCCTCTTTACAAGGTTAATCATCCATTTGCATGCAATATATCCTGTTATAAATGCTGCCAGGGATCCTGCAATGATTATTTCCGGTGAAGTCGCTTCTCCGGAAAACCTTCCTGAGATGAATTCCATTAAATTTGCACCGATAACAGGGATAAGAACCATAAGGAATGAGAATTTAGCAATTTCGGATTTCCTGTTTCCAAGCATCATCCCTGTTGCTATTGTTGATCCTGATCTTGATATCCCGGGGATTACCGCCAACGCCTGTGCAATACCTATTATAAAAGAATCCACGATGGTCATATTCCTTTCCCTGGGTTTAATTATGAGGGTAAGCGCAAGTAACAACGAAGTGATCAGGAATCCGATCCCAAGGAATATCATGTTGCCGGCAAAGAAATTCTCTATAATGTCGTTCATAAAGAATCCTGTTATTGCAACGGGGATCATCGAGATTATGATCCTGATTGCAAACCTTGTTTCATCATTCATCCTGAAACTGAAAAAGGATTTGAAAATGCCTGTTATCTCCCTCCATAGTACAAACAAAGTACTGAGAACAGTGGCGCCATGAACGGCAATTGAAAAATAGAAATTAGCTTCAGGATCGATGCCGAAGAGATGCTTCCCAAGTTCGAGGTGCCCGGAACTGCTGACTGGCAAAAATTCAGTCAGCCCCTGAATAATACCAAGGACTATTGCTTCAAACAGATTCATTTCTTTTAACTAAAAAAATTATTTGTCCGTATTTTTTGGCTTTTTCATTATTGCCCAGATCTCAAAAATGAATCCTGCCAGGACAACAACAGGAGCCAGGGTTATACGCCTGAAACTGAATATCTTTTCGCTGAAAACATTGGGATCCTCCGATTTCCCGCCAAGCATGAGCAGGAATCCTATAACAATGATTGCGAAGCCGATGGCCAGCAATTTATAATTTTCACGGCCCAGGGCAAAATTGAGCTTTTCCTTATTTTCGTTTTTCGTTGCCATGTTTCAATTATATAATTTGTCTTCAGGAATATCAAGATAACGGTTAACCGATAAAAATGTTGACAGCAGGTTAATCAGTATACCGGCAATAATAATCAGGATTCCGAGTATAACAAGGAGTTTTGTACTCTCAAAGGAAAAAAGCATCAGAAACTCCTTTTCAATAAGATAAAGCAGCCCGATCAGAAGAAGCATTGCAATGAGAGCCGCCAGCACTCCATGATAGATGCTCCTTACCAGAAACGGCTTTCTGATGAATGACCTTGTCGCACCAACAAGCTGCATTGTCCTTATCAGGAACCTTTTTGAATAAATTGCCAGCCGTATGGTATTGTTGATGATGGTAACTGCAATCAGGAAAAGGAATGAGCTGAGGATAAGAAGGAAAAGGCTTATTTTCCTTACATTTTCATTTATTAGTATGAGCAGGGAGTCTTCGTACCATACCTCCCTGGCAAAAGGATAACTGAGGATATACTTTTCGATCTTTGCCACACTGTCGGTATTTGTGTATCCTGCATAAAGATATACGTCAATTGACGGTGGCAGCGGATTATCACCGAGAAAATTAATAAAGTCCTCACCCAGATCTTCCTTCATCTTCACTGCGGCCTCCTCTTTCGAGATATATTCAGTCGATTTGACGTATGGCTTGGCATCCAGATCCTTCTGAAGCATCCGTATATCGGCTTCCCTGGCATCATCATCAAGGATCACGGAAAAAGAAAGGCTTTCCCTGAAATAGTCTGTAAGTTCTTTTGTATTGATAATTACAAGTCCGAGAATTCCAAGAAGAAAAAGCACCAGTGAAACACTTATCACAAGTGTAAGGTATGAACCTCTAAGCTTTGCTTTTGAAAATCCTGTCTCTCTTTTCTTCACAAGGTATACTGTATTTACTGCTTTTTTAATCTTCCCTCAGCGAAGAAAGACTCAGTTCGTCCTGCCGGCAGAGGAAAAAGAAAATATGTTTCAGTCAACAAAAGATATCCATCCGAATTCATCGGGCTCATCGCCATACTGAATGGCAACAAGCTTATTGTAGAGCTTCATTGTGACCGGACCCGGATTGCCATCCCTGCAATATTCATAGATCATGTTTTTATCCGGATCCACAATTTTACGTATCGGGCTGATGACAGCTGCGGTCCCGCATGCTCCTGCCTCGCTGAATTCTGCAAGTTCTTCAACAGGCACCTGCCGCCGTTCGGCTTTAATGCCAAGAGTCCCTGCAACTTCCAGAAGGCTTTTGTTTGTTATGGATTCAAGTATTGATTCGGATTTTGGTGTTATGTATGTATTGTTCTTTATCCCGAAGAAATTTGCAGGCCCGCATTCATCAATGTATTTCTTTTCCTTTGCATCAAGGAAAATGGAGCTTGCATATCCTGCTTCTTTGGCTGCCACTGCGGCTCTCAGGCTGGCTGCATAGTTACCTCCGACCTTGTAAATTCCTGTTCCTTTCGGTGCAGCCCTGTCGACATCCCTGCAAATAAGCATATCAACAGGCTTTATGCCGCCCTTGAAATAAGGGCCCACGGGTGTGACAAAAACAATGAATGTATACTCAGAGGAAGGCTTTACTCCCACTTCAGCCCCGCTTCCGTACAAAAGGGGCCTTATATAAAGTGTTGCGCCGGTTCCGTAAGGAGGTACAAACCGCCTGTTCAGCTCAACAACCCTGAAAACCGCCTCCCTGAATTTTTCCAGGGGAAAAGCAGCCATTTTGATACCACCGGCCGATTTAATAAGCCTCTTTGCATTTTCTTCCCACCTGAACAGCCTTATCCTGCCGTCCTTTCCCATATAGGCCTTTAATCCTTCAAATGCCTCCTGGCCGTAATGCAGACCAGTTGAGGCAATATGAATATCAATATATTCTGAGGTTGAAACCTCCAGTTCTCCCCATTTGCCATTCCTGTAAAAACAACGAATGTTGTAATCAGTCCTGATATACCCGAATGGCAGGTTTTTCCAGTCAAGTTGTTCCATTTTGGTCAAAATAAAAATCCGTGGTAAAAGTACATTTTTAAAACCAAAATATGTGTGAATATTAATGTAAAACCGATTATTTGTACCACGAGTCAAGTGAGGCAGTCTGCTCTTCCATTGAAACGCTCCGGAGAAGCCTTCCGGATTTTGTCATAAAATCATGTGTTTGCAGGAGCTTTTTCTGAATTACAGTCCATTCATGGATATCTGTTTTTAGCCCGTGTTCATTCCTTTCCCTGAAAAGCTTGTCTGTAAGTTTTAAATAATCGACCCTTCCAAGATAATCATACCTGGCATCGTGAAGGATCATATCAACTGCCGATTGGTAATTTTCACTGAAGGAATTCAGTATAATCTTCCCGGCCGCAGCAACATATGCTTTATCAAACCCAAAGCGGGGAAGAGTTTCCGTCATAAGTTTAAGCGCTTCTTCCGCAGGATTATTATAATCGTTGATATAACCTGTAATAAGGAATATCGAAGCCAGTTTCAGGTTTATATATTCCTCCTCCGGGATCTGTTCGGCATTGGCAAGCAGATCGACCTGCGAATTTATTCCCTTTGCAAACTGCACATTATGGAAATAAAGGTCAGGAGAGGCTTCTTCAAGAAAAATCCTGTTGACAGCTTCCTCAACATCTTCCAGCTTCAGCATCAGCATCCTGAAAATGAATTTCTCATTAGGCTGCCCGTTTTCGTCACAAAGCTCAGGTTTTATTGATTTGACAAAATACATATCAATTTCACCTTTGTATTTTACAGGCATCCTCCCCCTGTGCTCGCATACAAAGAAATCCTTTGCAAACTCATAGGTGGTGCCTGAAATATTTATTTTCCCGGCCTCCCCCGACGATTCCATTCGGCTGGCCGTGTTCACCGTATCACCCCATATATCGTACGACATCTTTTTGTGCCCCACCACACCTGCAATGACGGTTCCTGTATGTATGCCTATCCTTATATCCCAGTATTTCATCCCCTGGGCAAGCGATGACTGCTTGAGTCCTTCCATATACTGCTGCATCTCAAGCGCCGCCAGAATGACCTCGACAGGGTTGGTTCTGTTACGTTCAGGTATTCCCCCCGCACACATATAGGCATCGCCTATTGTCTTGATCTTTTCTATTCTGTACTTCTCGACAACAGAATCGAAATGAAAAAAGAACTTATCCAGTTCATCGATAAGCACTTCGGGATTCATTTCCTCAGCGATCTGAGTAAAACCCTGAATATCTGAAAATAACACCGTAACAAAATTATACTTTATCTTCGATACCTTGCCCTTTGCCATCAACTCGTCAGCAGAACCCTTGGGAAGAATGTTTGCAAGAATTTCCTCTGTTTTCTTTTTCTCCTTCAGGAGTTCTTCATCCTTTTTTTTAAGAAGGTCCTCAAGATTTTTCTCCTTTTTGGCAAATACCGACCTAAGATATCTGTAAACAAAAAGCTGGATGACGAGAAAAAATATAATGCCGCCTGCGACAAGGAATATTACCGGTATTGTTCCGCTGCCATAGGCTTCCTCTCCGGAAGGCTTGCATGAAAACAGTGTCGCCGCAATCGGGAACAATAAGAAGAAATCAGTCTTCCGGTCTGACAGCATAATCTCTATAAATAACTGACCTGTTGTCAAAAGTATCAATAAACTTTATTAACGCCAAACTTCAGGCTCCATTGTGAAATTGGTATACTTTAATCTCTTTTATTAATTTCGCTGCGCAATCTTTAATGAAATGGATCTGATATTTGCATCAAACAACAAACATAAGATAAAGGAGATCAATAATATCCTGGGAAACAGCTTCAGGCTTCTGAGCCTCAGTGATGTAAATATAGATGAGGATATAGCCGAAAACGAGACCACCCTTGAAGGAAATGCCCTGGCAAAGGCCAGATATGTCCATGAAGCAACTGGCATGGATGTCTTTGCCGACGATACCGGTCTGGAAGTTGAAGCCCTGGGCGGTCGACCGGGCGTGCATTCGGCAAGGTTTGCAGGGGAGAACAAGAACTCCGATGCAAATATTGACAAACTTCTTTTGCTGCTTGAAGGAAAATCTAACAGGAATGCAAGGTTCAGGACAGTCATTGCATTGATTTTGAACGGCACCGAATACCTGTTTGAAGGAATAGTCAATGGTTCTATAATAGATGAGAAACGAGGCAGCCAGGGATTCGGATATGATCCTGTCTTTATTCCTGAAAATCGGGGGCTGACATTCGCAGAAATGGATTTGGATGCAAAGAACAGGATCTCTCACCGGGCCAGGGCATTTGAGAAACTCAGGGCCTTTCTTGTGCAGAAGGAGATCCCTGAAAAATAAAACAAGGTTTAATAACATCACCCCATGACCAGAGGGCTGATATTCTTATTGCCGTCATTGCTACTTACCTTTGTGCTGAAAGGTCAGCTCCCTGTAGGATCATGGTCCGATCACTTCAGGTATAATACCGCCCTGTCAGTCGCAGTTGGAAATGATGAGATATATGCTTCGACAGGTTCAGCTATTCTCGTTTACAATAAAAAATACAATGAGCTGAAGAAGCTGTCAAAAGTAAACGGACTTAGCGGAACGGGAATAAGTTCCATTGCATGGTCGACTGAAACAGGGACACTTTTAATAGCCTATAAAAGTACCGACCTGGATCTTGTTACAAAAAACTCAGTATTTAACATTCCTGATATAAGGAATAAATACATCCCGGAAAAGAAGAGAATAAACAGGATCAGGGCGTTCGGAAAATACTTTTACCTGGCAACAGGATTTGGCATCGTGGTTGTTGATCCGGTAAGGAAAGAAATCCGCGATACCTGGAACCCCGGATCCGGTGAAATATATGATATCGCTGTATCGGGGAATTCAATCGTTGCCGCAACTGAAGGAGGCCTTTGGAGCGCTGACCTTTCAACCCAGGGCCTTTCCTGGCCAGGAAACTGGACGCTTGTATCCGGACTTCCCGACCCGTATTCAAAATGCACCCTTGTAATTTACTCCGGAACGGGTTTGTATTTTAATGTCCCGGGCTCAACCGGTGATGTAATTTATGTCATCAGAGGTAGCACTGCAGTTTTCTCATCAGCAGTAGGAAGGATAAACCATTCATTCGATGCTGCTCCGGGAGGATTCCTTGTATCGTCGGGAAAATCAATTGACTTTTACCGGGATAACGGAATATTGGCTAAAAGCATTACAACCTATGGATGGGGAGATCCTGCTGCATCACAATGCACTGCCGACGGTGATGATTTATGGATTGCCGATACCAAATACGGACTTGTCCTTTGCAGGAACCTGAACGAATTCTCAAGCCTCACGCTTACAGGACCGGCATCGGACAATGTTGCGGGAATTGCATCGCAGAACGGAATTATAGCAATCTGTGCAGGAGGGAACGATGAATCATATAACAGTCTCGGCCGGCCTTTGGAGATCTCCGTCTTCTCTGACAACCATTTTACAAACATAACTTCTCCAGCCGGACATGATGCAATGAGGGTATGTTTTGACAAGGCCGATCCGTATCATTTTTTTGTTTCCACCTGGGGCGACGGCCTGTACGAATACCGGAACTACAATCTTATCAGACATTTTGATGAAACAAATTCCCCCCTTGTCCCCGGTCCGGATCCTGGTGACGGAATCAGGATAAGCGGACTTGCCATGGACAAAAACAGAAATCTGATCATAGCCCAGAGCAGCCGGAGGGCAGGTATCAGCATCCTTAGACCTGATGGTTCCTGGATTGTTAATGCTTTCACAATAAACACTCCGCTTGCGGGAGACATTATATCAACAGGTTCCGGGCAAAAATGGATGATCCTTCCGGCAGGTGGAGCATTTTTTGTGGCAGACGATAACAAAACCCCGGACATCTTCTCCGATGACAAATCAAAACCAGTGATAATCAAAGACAATGAAGGCAATATCATCAATAATGCCTTTTCTGTTGCAGAGGATATGGACGGCAATGTATGGGTAGGAACAGACAAGGGACCTGTAATTTATCCTGCCGGCAGGTCTGTCTTTGACGACAATGCAACAGGGTTCAGGATAAAAGTTCCCAGGGATGATGGTTCGGGCCTGGCCGATTATTTGCTCGGGACAGAGACAATCACTAATATTTCTGTCGATGGAGCCAACAGGAAGTGGCTCGGGACCAGAAGTTCAGGAATATACCTGCTGTCGGCCGATGGTTCTGTTATTATAAAAAACTACAATGAGAGAAACAGTCCTTTGCCATCAGATTCCATCTCAGCAGTTGCAGTCGATAATCTTACGGGAGAGGTATGGGCAGGCACTTCAAAAGGGATTGTTTCTGTAAGGGAACTTGCTACCTCCGGAAGCGGCAATTATACCCGGGTGTATGCATTCCCGAATCCCGTAAGGGAAGATTACAGGGGGAAGCTGACAATTACCGGACTTATGGCGGATACACATGTGAAGATCACCGACGTAAGCGGAAATCTTGTCCATGAGACAATCTCGGAGGGGGGGCAGGCTGAATGGGACCTTACAACCTTCAACGGGGAAAGGGTATCAACAGGAGTCTATATAATTTTCTGTGCGAACCCTGACGGATCGGCATCGGCCGTGACAAAAATCCTTGTCGTAGGCAACTGATCAGTTTTTTATAAGACTCTTTATTCGCTCTATCTGCTGCTGCTTGTTCACCTCCCTGAGGCTCCTGGCAGTCTTTGTGAAATACTGGTGACCGGAAATGAATTTGACCTGCAGTTTGTTCCATTCATTAAGGTCGTTCATCTTGTTCTGGGCTTTCAGCTCCTCAAACAATGTGTTTGAAACAGGAATGAAATCGCTCCTTCCCAGATAATCAAGATCCGAGTCGCACATTATTTCCTCCAGGAGGTTCGCAGGTCGTGGCGGCAGCTTTGTTGCCATTATCAGGGAACAGATCCTTTCGATCTGCTCCTGTGTATATCCAAAAGAAGGAAGTACCTTTCTTGCATATGCCGCACCGTGGTATTCATGGTTGTCAAATGAGACCGTGATGCCTGTATCATGGAACAGACCTGCCGTTTTCAGCAGAAGTATCTCCTCATCGGTGCATCCCTCAGCCCATCCTATAAGCTCTACCTCGGTAACGACATCCACAGTGTGCTTTACGTTGTGATAGAAAACAAAATCGGGCAACTCTTTCTCAAGCTTGTCAAGTATCATCTCCTGCATATCAGTGAACTGGATAAGCCCGAATTTCGTCCTGAAGGCCTGGTTTGGCTCTGAGCCTGACAATCCGGAAGATAATTCAGGTTTCAGTCCCTTTACATTGTAAATCTGAAGATCGCCCTTGTATTTCACAGGCAGCTTTCCATAATATTCGCAGACAAAGAATTCCTTTACCAGCTCGTATGTCATCACTGAGATCAGGATTGAACCGTTTTTAGAAAGCGATTCAACGCGGCTTGCATTGTTGACCGTATCCCCTTTTATATCATAGCTTATCTTCTTCCTCCCGGAAACTGTTGCTGTAACAGGACCTGTGTGAATTCCTGTTTTCATCTCCCACAGCCTCTCTTTTCCCCGTTTCCCCGTTTCGTATTTCTCAACGAAATTTCTCATCTCCATCGCAGCCATTACCACTTCGACAGGATTTGTAATATTTTTAACAGGTATACCGCCCGCACACATGAATGTATCCCCGATGGTTTTAATCCTTTGAATTTTATACTTCGCAGCTATTGATCCGAATTCGAAAAATATCTCATCCAGTTCATCCATTACCGAGGCTGAATCTATCCCTTCCATCATATGTGGTATTCCACGTATATCGGTGAAAAGGACAGTCGCCATGTTGAATTTATCTGATTTTTCGACTTCTCCGGCGATTTCAGGATGACGGGCTCTCAGCTTTTCTATTTCGGCTGTCAGCTTTTCATTCTGCCTTTCAAGATCCCTTATGTGTTCTTCAAGTTCCTGGTTCTGCCTGGCAAGCTTTGCAACACGCTTTACAAGCTCATCATTGCTTTTTGAGACCATTATGCAATTGGTTGACTGGTAAAGATAATAATTTTATATTTGAGTGATTCATTGAATTGTATGCTTCAGTCGACAAAGGGAATTATCCTTCATCAGATCAAATACAGTGATTCGGGTGTAATAGCACAGGTGTACACACGTGATTTCGGAAGACAATCGCTGATGATCAAAGGGATGAGGAACAGGAAAGCAGGAAAGCATAATGCACTCTTTCAGCCAATGTTCATCCTTGATCTGATCTTTTATCAAAGGGAATCAAGGGAAGTCCAGTTGCTGAAGGAGTTTTCAGTATCGTATTCCCCTTCCGGCATCTACTCAGATATAAAAAAAAGCTGTGTCGCTGTTTTCATTTCGGAGATACTGACCTCAGTCCTAAGGGAGGAAACCGCAAACCATGAGCTTTTCGATTACATGGAAAATGCAATAAAATACTTCGACAAATGCGGACCGGGTTTTTCAAATTTTCATATTGCTTTCCTGTCAGGGCTAAGCAGCTATCTTGGTTTTGAGCCAGCCGTAAGGACAAATCCTGAAAACAAATTCTTCGACCTCCTTAATGGCTCTTTTGTTGCCCTGCCGCCCGGACATTCATCCTATGCAAATGTTCAGGTATCCGCGATCCTGCATTCCTTCTTTTCATCATCCTTCGAAAATATGAAGAACATTCCCCTTACAGGGTCGATGAGGAATGAGGTGCTTGAGACAATAATAAAATACTTCGGTATCCATCTTCCCGGCCTGAAAAAAATAAATTCACTTGAGGTAATGAAAGAGATTTTCAAATGACCTCCGGCAGAACCTTCATTATTTTCCTTATCTTTATTTTTTAATCGGAGCGGTATTTATGCCTATTCTTCCTTCAGTTGTACGGCGGGTAAATGCCAGGCGTTTAAGCCAGATTGAGCATTTCAGAAAATATCCTGTCGAGACCCAGGAGAAAGTTCTTTTGGAAATCGTCAAAACTGCTGCTTCAACAGAATGGGGAAAGAAATATGAGTTTTCATCAGTCCGGTCGGTTGAAGATTTTCAATCGAGAGTGCCTGTCAGAAACTATGAAGATTATCTGCCATTTATTGACAGGCTTATCAAAGGAGAAAAGGATATCACATGGCCGGGAGAGGTCAGATGGTTCGCAAAATCATCAGGGACCACATCAGCAAAGAGCAAATTCATACCAATCAGCAGGGAATCACTTTGGGACTGCCATTACCAGGCTGCAAAGGACATTCTAACAATATACGCTGTAAATTACCCCGATACAAAATTATTCTCAGGGAAAGCTCTTACTCTGGGAGGGAGCAATAAGATAAACCAGCTTAACAACAAGTCAATTTTCGGCGATCTTTCTGCCCTGCTGATATGGAATGCCCCGTTTTATGCAGAGCTTGTCAGAACCCCGAGTCAGAAGATCGCACTTATTGAAGACTTTGAGGAAAAGCTTGACCTTATCACAAAAGCTACAATTAGACAGAATGTAACAAGCTTTTCCGGCGTTCCGTCATGGTATCTGACCCTTATAAAGCATGTGCTCGCATATACAGGCAAACAGAATCTTCTGGAAGTCTGGCCAAACCTCGAGGTCTTTTTCCACGGCGGGATAAGCTTCACTCCCTACCGTGAGATATACAGGAAGCTCATCCCTGGAGATCAGATGCATTACATGGAAACCTACAATGCTTCAGAGGGTTTTTTCGGGATACAGGATGTGCCATCCCTGCCGGATATGCTGCTGATGCTTGATTATGGCATATTTTATGAATTCATCCCCGCTGATGAAAGTTCAGCCGGATCTGCCAGGCCTATTCCCCTTTCTGAGGTTCAGAGGGGAGTGAATTATGCACTTGTGATTTCCACGAACGGAGGGCTCTGGAGATACATGATCGGCGATACAATTATTTTTACATCAACCTTCCCCTTCAGGTTCCTGATTTCCGGGAGGACAAAACACTATATCAATGCTTTCGGAGAAGAAGTCATAATCGACAATGCCGATAAGGCCCTTGAGACAGCATGCAAGGAAACCGGCGCCGTGGTAAATGAATATACGGCAGGTCCGGTTTACATGGGTGAGACATCGAGAGGTTCACACGAATGGATAATAGAATTTGAGAAGGAGCCCGGGGATATTGAAATGTTCACCGATGTTCTTGATACAGCACTCAAATCAGTAAATTCCGATTATGAGGCAAAGAGGCAAAAGGATATTAACCTGGTAAGACCGGTTGTCAGACCAGTGCCCCCGGGCACATTCAACAGGTGGCTGAAATCAAAGAACAGGCTTGGCGGACAGAACAAGATACCAAGGTTATCAAATTCCAGAGAGTTCATTGAGGAGCTTTATAATTTTATATAGGTTAATTTTTAGTAATTTTAGTCCGATTAATTCATTATTATTATAATTATGATGTATTACTTTGTGTTCCTTGGTGATGACCTTCGAGTCCCTTTGTGGTAAAGACTTTTTAACCACAAAGGGACACAAAGGTTTACACGAAGGATTCACGAAGTAAATGTATAATATAGGTAAGGTCTTTTAACTTACAACTTTGAAAGGTATGCATATAGCAAT
>JAAYUS010000196.1 GCA_012517605.1 Bacteroidales bacterium | reverse complement strand
GAGGGGTGAGGATTCAGATGTCAGGTCGCTGACGCAATAAAATTCTCACAATCCTTAAATAAACAGACACATAGATTGTCCTGTGAATTTTTTATTATAATTTTGAGGTACTTACCCGTCGATATGGAGTACTCCTGGATACTTGAATATAAGATCAAAATCAACCGCTCCGGACTCTGCTGACCTGCAGGGGAGGATCTTCCCTATACGTTTATTTGTTTCTTACCCCCTTTCCCGTTTCCCCCAGGGGGGAAATGCTGTTTGAATCTCTCATTCCCCTTTGGGGGAAAGCCTGCCCCGCGATGGCGGGGGTCTGGAAGGGGGAAAGACCCTTATGAGGATTAATAAAAATTCATGATTACTGAAATAAATAAAAAATATTTTACAATGGACACATTAATAATAACCGGGAATGATCTTAAAGTGACTGATGTAGTTAACGTGGCACGTTACGGGCAAAAGGTTGAACTGCATCCTGATGCAAAGAAAAGGATAAATGAATGCAGGGCCATGCTCGAAAAAAAGATTGTCGCCCATGAGATTATGTACGGTGTCAATACAGGCATCGGCGAATTCTCAGAAATAGTCCTTAATGACGACCAGATAAAGGATTTCCAGAAGTACCTGGTTTACAATCATGCTGCAGGGATAGGTGAGCCTGCATCAAAAGAGATCGTCAGGGGAGCGATGCTTGGCCGTATAAATGTCCATGCACATGGCAATTCCGGCAACAGGCTCGAGATCACCGAAACTCTTGTGGAAATGCTGAACAAGGGCGTCACTCCGTATGTATGCCAGAAAGGATCCGTAGGAGCTTCGGGCGACCTTGCACCGATGTCGCAGATTGCGTTGCTCCTTCTGGGGGAAGGTAAAGCATATTATGAAGGTGAACTTCTTGAAGGAGCTGAAGCTATGAGGAGGGCAGGGATTTCTGTTCCGGGGCTCCAGGCACGTGATGGCCTTGCAGCAATAAACGGTTCCAACATGCTTACTGCCATGAGTGCCATCTGGCTTGTAGATGCCAACAACTGGCTAAAACAGGCTGAAATTGCCGCATCAATGTCGCTCGAAGCCCTCAAGGCGAATATGAAGCCATACACCCCTCTCCTTCACGAAGTAAGGGGTTTCAAAGGCGCTGTAAGAAGCGCCAATGCAATTAATAAATGCATTTCAGGCGGTGATCTGAAGGAAGGGCGCGTGAAATCGAAGGTTCAGGATGCATATTCAATGAGATCAACACCCCAGGTTATCGGGTCTGCACACGACATGCTGGCTTACGCAAGGTCGCAGGTTGAAATAGAGCTCAACGGTGTAGGCGATAATCCTATATTCTTCCCTGACAGAAACATCCAGCTTTCGGGAGCAAACTTCCAGGGCTCACCCGTAAGCGTGCCGATGGATATGGCAGGAGCCTGCATAACGATGGTCAGCGTAATGTCGGAAAGAAGGATGAACCGCCTTAACAACCAGGCGCTCAGCGTCGGACTTCCCGACTTTCTGACGAAAGGAGCCGGCATGTTTTCCGGAATGATGCTGAGCCAGTACACTGCCGACACCCTTATCGTTGAACAGAGGATACTCTCAGTACCTGCATCAATACAATCAATACCGGCTGCAGCCGACCAGGAGGATTTTGTGTCGATGGGGATGAATACCTCGATAAAAAACAATCAAATCCTTGACTGCGCCTATGGTATCCTTGGAATTGAATTTATGGCCGCAGCACAGGCTCTAGATTTCAGAAAGGAAGAATACAAGTTCGGAATTGGGGTCCAGAAAGCAAAGGATGTTATAAGGAAATATGTCGATTTCCTGGACATAGACAGACCATTGTATCCCGATCATACAAAAATGAAGGAACTTGTAAAATCATGCGAAATACTTCATGAAGTTGAAAAGGTAACCGGACCTCTGGAATAAAACTTACTATATTTGTACAGATCAGAGTTATCCAGCGAAAAAATCAAAATATGAAAAAGTACATAAGCCTTCTATTTCTTGCACTTGCTGCATGCAATCCACCTGAAACAAAAGAAAAGGTTGCAGCAGGCTCAGCATTTATCGGTCAGAATACAGTCAGTATTCTTACCGATAGTATAAAACTAATGAACCCTTCAGCAGATCAGACGCTTCTTGAAAAGGGTATCAGTCATGCTGCTTCGTTATGGCGGTCCGAAGACGGTACCCCGGCAGAGTTCTCAGCATTTGTAAAAAGCAATTATATCGCTGACCCTGCAAAAAGATCAGAAGTCTTTAAAAAGATAAGCAGCTATTTTGAGTCGATCAACGGCAACAACAATGAGATAACCATCGACCTGAAGAAGAATCTCGACGAAGCCACAGGGGAAATAGATGAGATCGACAGGATGTTTGGAAATTATTCTGTCGGGGCCCATCTTTCCGATGATCTTTATTCCAATAAGATCGCTTTCGTCATAGCGCTTAACTTTCCTTATTTCACTCTCGAAGAAAAGGAAAAGCTTGGCCCGTCATGGACCCGTGAAGAATGGGCAATGGCAAGGCTGGGTGATTATTTCGTGTCAAGGGTTCCGGCTGAACTGAATCAGGCGCTGGCAGTCGCAGGGGGGAACGCCGACATGTATATTGCCGATTACAACATTTGCATGGACAAGCTGCGCACAGATGACGGGAAACAGATCTTTCCCGACGGCATGCTGCTGTTGTCTCACTGGAACCTCAGGGATGAGCTTAAAGCCGACTATGCTGATCGTGTCAACGGCCAGGCAAAGCAGGAAATGATCTACAAGGTAATGGAACACATAATAAAACAAGACATACCTCAGGAAGTGATTAACAATCACGATTATGAATGGGCCCCATTCTCCAACAAAGTGACTCTTAACGGGAAGGCAGTTGATTCAAAACCAGAACCTGATACCCGTTATTCACACATAATGAACACCTTCCGGGCTATGAAGGCCATTGATCCTTTTAATCCGGAAATGAACACGGCAATTCTCCGCAAATTTTCAGTTGAGATGGAAATCTCACAGGAAGAGGTTGAAGCGCTTTTTGACAGTTTCCTTAGTTCTCCGCTGCTTGTGAAAGTCGGTCAGATCATAAAAGAAAGACTCGGCCGCGATCTCAGACCATACGATATCTGGTACAGTGGTTTCAGGGCAAGGACCAGTTTCCCTGAAGAGCAGCTTACAGCCAAAACATCTGCCCTCTATCCTACTCCTGCAGCTTTCAGGGCCGGAATGCCAGGAATGCTCAAAAAACTCGGTTGGAATCCCGGAAGAGCTCAGTACATTTCTGACAAGATAGTTGTCGATCCTGCCCGTGGTTCAGGCCATGCCTGGGGTGCAGCCATGAAGGGATCTGTTTCTCACCTCCGAACAAGGGTTTCGGAAAAAGGCATGGACTTCAAAGGGTATAACATTGCTGTCCACGAATTCGGACATTGCGTCGAGCAGACTATCTCATTATACGATGTCGATTATTACATGATGTCGGGAGTGCCAAATACTGCAATAACTGAAGCACTGGCATTTGTTTTCCAGAATCGCGACCTTTTTCTCCTTGGTTTGAATGACAATAATCCTGAAAAAGAAAAAATGGAAACCCTCGATGCAGCATGGTCTCTTATGGAGATCATGGGTGTGGGTATGGTCGACATGAAAGCATGGAAATGGCTCTATGCAAACCCTGACGCCACTCCGGCACAGTTCAGGGAGGCAGTAATTTCAATCGCAACAGAAACCTGGAACAAATACTTTTCACCTGTACTGGGAGTGAAGGATTCACCTGTTCTTGCCATTTATTCACATATGGTGAACTCTCCCCTGTACCTCGCAAATTACTCGTACGGACAGATAGTACAATTCCAGATTGAAGAATACCTGAAAGGGAAAAAATTGCCGGATGAGATCGACAGAATGTTCAGCCAGGGCAGGCTTACTCCCCAGCAGTGGATGATGGGCGCTGTCGGATCAAAGATATCGGCGCAGCCCATTCTGAACAAACTGGAAGAAGCGATAAAATAGGTATGAGGTATGGGGTACGGGGTACGGGGTACGGGGTGATTGAATGTCGCATATCGTTTATACTCATACCCCGTACCACGAATCTCACACCCTTTGACAGGTAACAAATAAATGTCCGCTGGTAACAGTTTAAACAAATTTCTAAATAACAAGGAGCTATGAAAATCAAAATCTCTGATCATCCTACCTTCAATAAGGAATGGGACAAAAAGGAAAATGAGGAAAAGACAAAAAAGATGCTTAAGAAGATCGGCAGGCTTCAGAACAAGATGTATGCCCAGAACAAATTCAGTATTCTTCTGGTGCTTCAGGGGATAGATGCTTCCGGGAAAGACGGGATCACAAAAGGTTTGGTAAAATATTGCAATCCGCTGGGCATAAAGATTTTCAGCTTCAAAAAACCAACTGAAAATGAATATGCCCACGATTTCCTCTGGAGAGTCCACCAGGTCGTACCCCGCAAGGGAGAACTTCAGGTTTTCATAAGGTCACATTATGAGGATATCCTGGTGCCCACAGTTGAGAAATTTATCCCATCCGATGTGATAGAAAAGAGATATGAAGTAATAAATGATTTCGAACGACTGCTTGAAACGAATGGCACAAAGGTTCTCAAATTCTATCTGAACGTATCAAAGGAAGCTCAGAAGGAAAGACTTATTGAGAGGATAGAGCTGAAGGAAAAACACTGGAAGCATAAGGACGGAGACTGGGACACTCGGGAAAAATTTGATGAATATCTCGGAGTCTACGAAAGGATATTAAACACCTGCAATGTAATCCCATGGCACATTGTCCCTGCTGATAAAAACTGGCAGAAGCTGTATGCTGTTGCAGAAGTGGTGCTTAAGACACTTGAGGATCTCGACCTTAAATGGCCTGAACTTGTGAGTGAAAGATTTAATACACAGAATAAACCGGAATAATTGTTCAGGGCATCAGATTCAAACATAGCAATATTATGAAAAAGATCATTTTCGCATTTTTAATTTTCTGCATTCAGCTTTCCCTGAATGCCCAGTCACAATATGTGCCATCGCCTGAAAATCTCAAAGCACGCGAATGGTTCCAGGATGCAAAATTCGGGATGTTCATCCATTGGGGAGTTTACAGTGTGCTTGGTGACGGGGAATGGGTTATGAACAACCAGAGGATTGACAAGCAGACCTATCAGAAGCTGCCGGCATTCTTCAATCCCATCGGCTACGACCCTAAGGAATGGGTTTCTCTCGCAAAGGCTGCAGGGATGAAATACATCACAATCACGAGCAAGCATCACGATGGATTTGCCATGTGGGATTCAAAGCTCACCGACTGGGACATTGTTGACCGGACTCCTTACGGAAAAGATATTATCAAAATGCTGGCCGATGAATGCAGTAAACAGGGAATCAGGTTGTTCTTCTACCACTCTCACCTCGACTGGTTTCAGGAGAATTATTTCCCGAGAGGAAATACAGGTCAGACAGCCGGCAGGCCTGACAGCGGCGACTGGTACAGATACCTCGATTATATGGACGGCCAGCTTGCGGAGCTTCTTACAAACTACGGTGAAATCGGTGGGATCTGGTTCGATGGCCACTGGGATAAAAAAGATGCTGACTGGAGACTGGAGAAAACATACAGCCTTATTCACAGCCTTCAGCCTGCCTGCCTCATAGGCAACAACCATCATCTTGCCCCGTTCGACGGGGAGGATTTCCAGATGTTCGAGAAAGATCTTCCCGGACAGAAAACCACTGGCTTCAATCCGGAACAAAAAGTCGGAGAACTACCTTTCGAAACCTGCGAAACTATGAATAACTCATGGGGATTCAACCTTCAGGATAAAAATTACAAATCCACAAAAAGCCTTATTCAGTATCTTGTAAAAGCTGCAGGTTTCAATTCAAACTTCCTTCTTAATGTAGGGCCGATGCCCAATGGAAAAATACAACCTGAATTTGTGGCTACCCTCAGGGAGATGGGAGCCTGGATGGATAAATACGGAGAGACAGTTTATGGAACCAGGGGTGGTCCTGTAACACCGCGATCATGGGGTGTGACAACACGGAAAGGGAATAAGGTTTATGTTCATCTCCTGAATCCTGAGGACAATAATCTTCTCCTTCCCGATTTTGGCAAAAAAGTTAAGAATGTCATTCTCTACCAGACTGGTTCAAAACTTAAATTCAAACAGGATGCATTTGGAATATCAATTTCAGTTCCTGCAGAAAACATTGATGATACAGATACTATCATTGTACTGGAAATTTGAAAGATTCTCTCTGTTAGGAAGGGAACAGCCAGAAAAGGGAGATTGAACACTTTTAAATCCTTTAACCGCAAAGGCCTCAAAGTCAGTCGCAAAGACCGCTGAGTAATTAACAACAAGAACCACTCTTCGCGAACCTTGCTCAGTCCTGGCGAACTT
>JAAYUS010000033.1 GCA_012517605.1 Bacteroidales bacterium | reverse complement strand
GGAAACATTGAAGGCAGGATCTGTGTCAGTCAGCTTTTAACCCTGAAGGCCGATTCCAGGATTGCAGGGGATATAGTGACATTCAAGCTTTCAATTGAGCCCGGAGCTAAATTCACAGGCAATTGTAAAATGAGCGAAAGCGAAAATAATGAAGGAGCCAGCCCCGCAAAAACAAAAGAACCAGAAAAACCAGTTAAATAAAGGTATACAGGATTTTGGTAAATACTCAGGCCTGGCATTCCAGATGCTGGTTATAATTGCGGTAATGACATGGCTGGGAGTAAAGCTCGACAAAATCCTCGGATTATCCACGCCTGTATTTACAATCATAATGTCCCTCCTTGGTGTCTTCGCCGGAATCTATACAGCGATCAAGGATTTCATCAAACATTAACTGGTGAATGTGATATTCAGAAAATTCCTGACCGGATTATTATTGCTTTGCCTCCTGATCATAACTGGAGGGTACCTTCTTGTCAGGTTTTTTGAAATCCCCCTCTTTTTCAATGACATCATTACACTTACTGCCTCATTTTCAGCCATAGGCGTTATTTCGGGGATCATTTTCACAACAGGCCTGAAGAAAGGTCCGGAAGCACGGACAATGTATCTTATGGTTGCATCAACTCTTAAATTGCTTCTTGAAATGGTTCTGGCCCTGCTTTGGTTCCTGATTGTTAAAAAAACTTATTTGGCCTCCGTAATATTGTTTTTTGTACTATATTTGGCCATCTCTCTGTATTCAATGTTTTTTATATTGAACACACTGAAATCTAAACCTTTATAAATATTATTCTGGAGTTATATGCAATTTGTCAAAGCGAGTCTGTTCTTCCTGCTTTTAACATTGATTCCTGTTGCCCTTCCCGCACAGGAAGAGAAAGGCAGCCATGCTGCCGAAGCTGAGGAGGAGTTTGATGCAAGCTCTTTCATTATGGATCATATTGCTGATTCTCATGAATGGCATATTCTGACAAAGAAAAACGGTGAAAGTGTTGCAATTTACCTTCCTGTAATACTTTACAGCAAAGAGAAGGGACTGGATATATTCTCATCCCGTAAACTTGCCCATGGACAGGTATATAAAGGGTACAGGCTTGAAGAGGAAGGCGACAACAAGGGAAGGATAGTCAGCCTTAATGATGATGGTACGGTAAATGAAGAAGGTTTTCTGCTTGACCTGTCGATCACAAAATCTGTAGTCGGATTATTGTTTTCAGTGATCATAGGCCTCTGGCTCTTTCTTTCACTTTCGCGTTCATACAAAAAGACCGGTATCAGTCATCCCAAAGGGATACAGAGTTTTCTGGAACCTGTAATTCTTTTTGTGCGCGACGATATTGCAATTTCCAACCTTGGTGAGCATAAGTATGAGAAATACATGCCTTACCTGCTTACAGTTTTCTTTTTCATATTGCTGAATAATTTAATGGGGCTAATCCCTTTTCCTCCGCCTTTCGGAGCAAATGTCACCGGCAACATCGCGGTCACAATGGTATTGGCCCTGTGTACATTCTTTATAACCCAGTTCAGCGGAAGCAAATCCTACTGGAGGCATGTTTTTGCAACACCGGGAGTTCCTGTCTGGCTTCTTCCGGTAATGATCCCAGTTGAGATTATAGGTCTTTTCTCCAAGCCTTTCGCACTGATGATTCGACTTTTCGCCAATATTACTGCAGGACATATTATTGTTCTCAGCCTGGTTTGTCTGATCTTCATTTTCAAATCACTGGGTGTTGCCCCGGTTTCAATTGCATTTGTGGTTTTCATGGATTGCCTCGAACTTCTGGTGGCATTCCTTCAGGCATATGTTTTCACCCTGCTGTCGGCCCTCTTTATAAGTCTGGCCATCAAGGAGGAGGAACATCATTAGTTTTTATTGTTTAATTAAAACCAGTTATTATGACAGGTACAATGGCAGCAGTGGGAGCAGGTCTTGCAGTTATAGGTGCAGGCCTCGGTATCGGTAGGATCGGCGGTTCGGCTATGGACGCAATTGCACGTCAGCCTGAAGCCAGCTCGAAAATACAGACAAACATGATCGTTGCAGCAGCACTTATTGAAGGAGCTGCATTGTTTGCAATCGTGGTTGCTCTCATTGCAAAGTGAAAAAAACCGGGGGACTGCAACGGTTGGTTGCAGAACCCCCTTTTAACTTAACAGAAAAATCAGAAAGATATGGTCTTACTAGCTAGCAGTCTTACATCACCCGCGATAGGTCTTGTATTCTGGACAACAATCATCTTCCTTTTATTCTTCTTCATCCTCAGGAAATTTGCCTGGAAACCTATACTGAATGCAGTAAAGGCAAGAGACGAGATGATAAAGGGATCTCTGGCATCGGCAGAAAAAGCAAGGAAAGAAATGGCCAAACTTCAGAGCGATAATGAGGCTATCCTTAAAAAGGCAAGGGAGGAACGCGAAACCATACTCAGGGAAGCCAGGGATGTCCGCGATAAACTCATTGCAGAGGCAAAGAGTAAAGCCACCGAAGAGGCGGAGAAGGTTGTGGAAAAGGCCAGGGCAGGCATTGAAAGGGAAAAAGCAACCGCACTTGCAGATATCCGCGAACAGGTTGCTTCCCTGTCGATAGAAATTGCTTCAAGGATCGTGACCGAGAAGCTTAAAAAATCAGGAGAACAGGAAAAGCTTATCGACACATACCTGAAGGAAATCGATTTCAATAAAAACTAAAAGGCTTTTTATTAATGAACGAAAGCAGAATATCAGTCAGGTATGCCAGGGCTCTGTTCATGTCGGCACTCGAAAAGAATGAGCTCGACCGAATAAACAGCGACATGATCGTGGTAAGGGATACCTGCAACATCCCTGAGGTGAGGGAAATACTCGACAATCCCGTTATTATGCCTTCCAGGAAAATAAAAATATTTCAAGGCCTTTTTGGAAAAGAACTTCATGAGCTTACCCTTTCTCTTATCGATCTCGTTGTCAGGAACGGGAGGGAACAATATCTTCCTGCCATTGCAAGAATGTTCAATCAGCAGACAAAAAGGCACAAGGGTATAACCGAATCAGTACTGACAACAGCAGTTCCGGTCGATCCTCAGACCAGTAAACAGGTTGAGGATATGATAGCAGACATGTTCAAGACCAAAGTAGACATGAAGACTAATGTTGATGAATCGATCATCGGTGGTTTTGTGCTTAAGGTTGAGGATAATTTCATAGATGCAAGCGTAAAAAACAAGCTCAGGAAGATCAAGCGTGAACTTTTAAGCGGATCACTCTGATCGTGCGGATAATAATAAAATCATTACGACTTTATAAGTATATAACATGGCAAATATTAAACCAGCAGAAGTTTCAAAAATTCTCAGACAACAGCTTGAAGGCATTCAGACAGGCGTTGAGCTTGAAGAGGTCGGCACTGTCATCGAAGTGGGAGACGGAATTGCACGTATTTACGGTTTGTCAAATGTCGAATCAAATGAACTGATTCAGTTCGAGAATGGCATTGAAGCAATTGTACTCAACCTTGAGGAGGACAATGTCGGAGCTGTATTGCTCGGGCCTACCGAGGAAATCAATGAAGGAGACATTGTTAAACGTACCGGAAGAATTGCATCAATAGGTGTAGGTGAAGGATTGCTCGGAAGAGTAATTAATCCGACAGGTCAGCCCCTCGATGGCAAAGGACCTATTGAAGGCGAACTTTTTGAGATGCCTTTTGAAAGAAAGGCTCCGGGCGTAATTTTCAGACAGCCTGTCAAACAGCCGCTCCAGACGGGTATAAAGGCTATTGATGCCATGATACCTATCGGAAGGGGCCAGCGTGAGCTTATAATCGGCGACCGTCAGACAGGAAAGACAGCCATTGCAATTGACACAATCATAAATCAGAAGAGCAATTTTGAAAAGGGGAAGCCTGTATATTGCATATATGTGGCTATAGGTCAGAAGGGTTCAACGGTAGCTAATATCGCCAAGACTCTTGAGGAAAATGGAGCAATGGACTATACAGTAATCGTTCTTGCGACAGCTTCCGACCCGGCTGCATCACAGTTCTATGCACCTTTTGCCGGAGCCGCCATTGGTGAATTCTTCCGCGATACGGGCCGTGATGCGCTTATAATTTATGATGACCTGTCAAAACAGGCAGTTTCGTACAGGGAAGTTTCACTTCTCCTACGTCGTCCGCCAGGCCGTGAAGCTTATCCGGGAGACGTCTTTTACCTTCACTCGCGTCTTCTCGAAAGAGCAGCCAAGATCATAGAATCAGATGATGTTGCAAAACAAATGAACGACCTGCCCGAGTCAATACGCCATATGGTAAAAGGAGGAGGTTCACTTACAGCCCTTCCTATTATTGAAACACAGGCAGGCGACGTTTCGGCATATATCCCGACAAACGTCATATCCATCACCGACGGACAGATTTTCCTTGAATCAAACCTGTTTAACGCCGGAGTACGTCCCGCTATCAACGTGGGTATTTCCGTTTCGAGGGTTGGCGGTAACGCACAGGTAAAGGCAATGAAGAAAATTGCAGGTACCCTTAAAGTCGACCAGGCACAGTACCGCGAACTTGAAGCATTTTCCAAATTCGGATCGGATCTCGATGCATCAACACTGGCCATTCTTGACAAGGGTGCAAAGAACGTTGAAATTCTTAAACAGGGTCAGTACGCTCCAGTTCCTGTCGAAAAGCAGATTGCCATTATTTACTGTGGTACAACAGGACTGCTCAGGGATGTTCCGGTTGGCAAGGTAAGGGAATTTGAGGCTGAATTCCTCGAATATCTCGATCTGAAACACAGGGATGTGCTAGATCAGCTGGGCAAGGGAACCATTAACAACGATATCACCGATGTTCTTGAAAATACTGCCCGCGAACTTATAAAGAAATACAAACAATAACGCAGGCAGATAAAACCGAATAATCAGATTCTTGAATGGCGAATTTAAAAGCTATAAGGATAAGGATCACTTCCGTAAAATCGACGAGGCAGATAACCTCCGCGATGAAAATGGTTGCTGCCGCAAAGCTCAGAAAGGCTCAGGATAAGATCGTGAGATTGCGACCATACGCAAACAAGCTTCACGAGATTCTTGTAAACCTCTCACAAAGCCTTGCTGATGCTGAGATTGAAAATGTCTACAGCAGAGCATCCATACCGGAAAAAATCCTGATTGTTGTTGTAACTTCCAACAGGGGGCTTTGCGGTGCATTTAACTCGAATGTCGTTAAAGAAGCAAGAAGACTGGTGGCCGACAATTATTACGAACAGTATAAGAAAGGGAATGTCGAATTCCTTGCAATAGGAAAGAAAGGCTACGACACTCTCAGAAAAATGAAGTTTAAAATTGCCGCCGAGAGCAACGAGCTTCTTAATGATGTTACTTTTGAAAAGGTATCAGCTCTGGCCGAAAAGGTGATGTATGGATTTGTCCGCGGCGATTATGACAGGGTGGAGCTTATCTATAATCATTTTAAGAATGCTGCCGTTCAGCAGCTGACTACAGAAGTGTTCCTTCCGGTTGAATCAAAACCGGAAAAAGGGAAGGCTTCGATGCCGGCCGATTATATTTATGAACCTGACAAGGAGGCTATTGTGCGGGAGCTGATCCCAAAATCACTGAAGATTCAGTTCTATAAAGCTGTGCTCGACTCATATGTTGCGGAAAACGGTGCCAGGATGACGGCAATGCACAAAGCCACCGATAACGCCACCCAGATGATACGCGAGCTGACCCTGCAGTACAATAAGGCACGCCAGGCAGCCATCACAGGCCAGATTCTGGAAGTTGTAAGCGGAGCGGAAGCTCTTAAATAACATATTAATTAGTTAACTGGATTGTTTTAAATAACATGTACAATCAGTCGGGTCTGAAAAAAATAGTGAACACTGCGCTGGTCAATCTGACTTATAATACTGAGTCGGACAGGCTGATTGATCCCGTTAAATATGTTCTTTCAATGGGCGGCAAACGGTTGCGTCCCGTTCTTGCCCTAATGGCCTGCAACCTCTTCAGCGATAAGATAGATGATGCAGTTTTACCTGTGACCGGGCTCGAGATATTCCATAATTTCACACTTATCCATGATGATATTATGGATAAGGCTCAGGTAAGAAGAGGATTCCCGACAGTTCATACAAAATGGAACGTCAACCAGGCAATACTGTCAGGCGATGTAATGGCTTTCATTGCAAATGAGTGCTTTCTGCAATCGCCGGCTCATCTTCTGGCAAAGGTCCTCAGGGTTTTCAACAAGGCTGCAATTGAGGTCTGCGCCGGGCAGCAGCTCGATATGGATTTTGAAAAAGCAACAATTGTATCCCAGGATGAATACATCCGGATGATTGAACTTAAAACTGCAGTCCTGATAGCTGCTTCTGCCAAAATCGGAGCTATCTGCGGAGGAGCCGATGACAGGAATGCAGAACTGCTTTACGAATTTGGACGGAATCTGGGCCTTGCCTTCCAGATCCAGGACGATATTCTTGATGTGTATGGAGACATGAAGGTATTTGGAAAGACATCCGGAGGAGATATAATTGCTGGCAAAAAGACATTTCTTTATGTAAGGGCAAGTGAGGCAGGGTCGCTCGATCAGAGGAAAAAACTGCAGGACCTTTACGTTTCGGATTCATTTGAACCTGAAGAAAAAGTTAAAATGGTAACCGAAATATACGACCTGCTGAATATAAAATTTATCTCTGAAAAAGTGGTTGCAGAATATCTGAGAAATGCCCTGGGATACCTCGAAAAGGTAAATGTTGCACATGAAAGGAAAGAGGAGCTTGTCAGAATGACTGATTCGCTCTCAGGAAGAGATCATTGAAATATTAAAAGGGATACTGAATTTAATTTACTGAACAACAAAATTTTAAACCTCTATAAAATAAATCGGATTTATGGCAAAGAATATTGGGAAGATCAGCCAGATCATTGGACCCGTGGTTGACGTGACTTTTCAACGGCAGGGCAATGAAATGCCTGATATCTATGACGCTCTTGAAATAAAAAGAAACGATGGATCTGTTCTTGTGGTTGAGTGTCAGCAGCATATTGGCGAAAACACCGTCAGGACAATAGCCATGGACTCCACTGATGGTCTGCGGAGAGGTATGGATGTCGTGGCAACCGGACAACCTATCACCATGCCGATCGGAGAACAGATTAAAGGACGTCTGATGAACGTCACCGGTGAAGCCATCGACGGAATAGGTGTCCTTGATAAACAGGGCGGATATCCTATCCACCGCAAGCCTCCAAAGTTCGAGGACCTTTCGACTGAAAAAGAGGTGCTTTACACAGGAATCAAGGTTATCGACCTGATTGAGCCATACTCAAAAGGCGGGAAGATCGGCCTGTTCGGAGGTGCCGGCGTTGGCAAGACCGTGGTCATCCTTGAGCTTATAAACAATATTGCAAAGGCATATTCCGGACTTTCAGTATTTGCCGGAGTCGGTGAAAGAACAAGGGAAGGCAATGACCTTCTCAGGGAAATGCTTGAAGCAGGTGTTATAACCTATGGCAAGGAGTTCCTCGAAAATATGGAATCAGGAGGATGGGACCTTTCAAAAGTCGACAAAAATGCTCTGAAGGAATCGAAGCTGGCACTGGTCTTCGGGCAGATGAACGAACCCCCGGGAGCAAGGGCAAGAGTCGCCCTTTCAGGTCTGTCGGTGGCGGAGCATTTCAGGGATGGCGACGGGAAAAGCGGTGGAAGGGACATTCTTTTCTTCATGGATAATGTATTCCGTTTCACACAGGCAGGATCCGAAGTATCGGCGCTTCTCGGCCGCATGCCGTCAGCTGTTGGATACCAGCCGACACTTGCCACAGAAATGGGTATCATGCAGGAACGAATCACCTCAACACGTCACGGATCAATTACCTCCGTTCAGGCTGTTTATGTACCTGCTGAC
This sequence comes from Bacteroidales bacterium, assembly GCA_012517605.1. GTDB lineage: Bacteria > Bacteroidota > Bacteroidia > Bacteroidales > VadinHA17 > LD21. The sequence goes on along the minus strand of JAAYUS010000033.1, from coordinate 10,315 downwards.
GACCTTACCGATCCTGCCCCAGCAACAACATTTGCTCACCTCGATGCAACAACGGTGCTCAGCCGTAAGATTTCGGAACTTGGTATTTATCCGGCTGTCGACCCGCTCGACTCAACATCGAGGATACTTACTCCGGATATCGTCGGAGATGCACATTATAACTGCGCCCAGAGGGTAAAAGAGCTTCTCCAGAGATACAATGAGCTTCAGGATATTATTGCCATTCTTGGAATGGACGAGCTTTCGGAAGAAGACAAGCTTGTTGTTCACAGGGCAAGAAGGGTTCAGCGGTTCCTTTCCCAACCGTTCCATGTTGCCGAACAGTTCACAGGCATCAAGGGTGCGCTTGTATCAATAGAGGATACCATCAAGGGATTCAATATGATCATCGACGGGAAGGTTGACCAGTATCCAGAATCTGCTTTTCTTCTCGTAGGTACAATTGAAGACGCTATTGAAAAGGGAGAGAAAATACTTGCCCAGTCGAAATAATACGGGTTGCTGGTTGCAGGATGCAGGTTGCATGTTGATGAGCCTGCAACCTGCCACCTGGAACTTGCAACACATACTGACAACATATAATGAAAATCGAGATAATAACACCCGACAGGAAAGTGTATGAAGGCGAAATCAAATCTGTTAGGGTTCCGGGCAAAAAGGGATCTTTTCAGGTTTTAAAAGACCATGCACCAATAATCTCGACTCTCGAATCGGGAACTGTTTACATAGTTGAGCAGGATAATAAGGAAGTGCAGTTTGATATTGACGGAGGCGTGATTGAAGTCAGATCAAACAAGATTATTCTTCTTGCCGAAGCTGTAAAATAAAGGCCATCGGATGACATCTGACGAATTCAGGAAAAATGCCCTTCAACTGGTCGACTGGATGGCCGTTTATATGGAAAATGTAGAGCATTACCCTGTCAAATCGCAGGTTAAACCCGGTGATATAATAAGCCAGCTTCCGGAAAAGGCGCCGGCCTTCCCCGATACTTTTGAGAATTTAATGAAAGATCTCGATGAGATCATTATGCCGGGGATAAGCCACTGGCAGAGCCCGAATTTTTTTGCATATTTCCCTGCAAACAGCAGCCCTCCGTCAGTACTCGCCGAAATGATTATAGCCACCCTGGGAGCCCAGTGCATGATCTGGGAGACATCCCCGGCAGCTGCTGAGCTTGAAGAAAAGATGATGATATGGCTGAGGGACCTCATCGGATTTCCTTCCTCCTTTGAAGGTGTGATTCAGGACACTGCATCTACCTCGACGCTTGCTGCAATTCTTACTGCAAGGGAAAAAACCACAGGGTTCAGCATCAATGAGGATGGTGCGGCCGGTGCCGGGACGCTGAGGGTATATTGTTCTGAACAGGCTCATTCTTCAGTCGAAAAAGCCGTTAAGATAAGCGGAATAGGCAGGAAGAACCTTGTTAAGATCCCTGTAAGGGATGATTTTTCGATGGACGCGCAGAAACTTGACGATGCAATCTCCGGTGATATTCAGAGAGGATTTAAGCCCTGCTGCGTCATAGCAACAATTGGCACGACCGGAACTGCCTCTGTCGACCCCATAAGAGCCATAGGAGAGATCTGCAGAAAAAATGACATATGGCTTCACGTCGATGCTGCAATGGGCGGCACAGCCCTTATCCTGCCTGAATTTCAATGGATGTCCGACGGCAAGGAACTTATCGACTCAATGGTATTCAATCCTCATAAATGGATGTTCACGAATTTCGATTGTTCTGCCTTCTTTACAAGACATCCCGAAACACTTATCAGGACATTTGAAATATTACCCGAATATCTCAAAACAAGGACACGCGGCCAGGTTAACGATTACCGCGACTGGGGTATTCCTCTTGGACGCCGGTTCAGGGCACTGAAACTCTGGAGCGTCATCCGGATGTACGGAGTTGAAGGCCTTCAGGAGAAAATCCGTTACCACATAAAACTTGCGGCATGGCTGTCGGAAAACATAAGGAAGGAAAAGGATTTTGAGATTCTGGCTCCCGTAATATTAAATGTAGTGTGTTTCAGATATAAGCCGGAAGGAAAAACTGATCAGGAGCTAAACGTGATTAATGAGATCCTCAATCACAGCCTTAATGATTCGGGGAAAATTTACCTTTCACATACTTCCATAAACGGGATCTATACCCTGAGGATGGTCACGGGCCAGACAAACGTAAGAATGGAACATGTCGAAAAAGCCTGGGATCTTATTAAAAACACAGCCAGATCACTCTAACCCTAAGGTAGTTACAGCCTTCTTTTGCCTATGCTCATCCCGAACAGATCGACGCTAAACAGCATCTCCAGCTTTGGCATATAACCTATTTTCTGCCATGTGGCCTGAACACCCGCCGAAACCATGAATGGCATTCTGAAAATGTAGAAATCAGATAAAAGCCCTACACCATAGGATTTGAACGTACCTGTGAGATCAAAGAAATCGGATCTTCTTCCAGATCCTGTTTCTGAGATCAGATAATACGTATTTGCCTTTGTATAGTCAAAAAAGAAATCTGAACGGATACGGGTAATATAAATCAGTCCCGGAAGATTGAGATCGGGATAAAGCAGAGGCATGAAATAGTCTGCCGAAGCGAACCGTAAATCGGGTGAAATAACATTCTTGTAGCTCCTTGAAAATGAGACGCGGCTGTTCAAAACAAACATTTCCGTATTCTGCTTTTCAGCTTCAAGCTTTATTCTCAGGATGTTATTTTTAAGAAGGCCGGGAAAATAGAACGCTGCTTTTGCGGATATAATATCGCCAAATATTTCCCTGTCGAAAGGATAATATGAATAGCTTATGTCAGCCACCTGGGCCCAAGCGGGATAGATATCCCGTATTGCCGACCTCCTGTAATTCGAGAAGTAAAATCTTCCGGTCAGCTGATTCTGACCTGCATCATATGTCTGTTTGGTTCTTAAATATATGTTATCGTTGCTGTATGATGAGGAAGCTGACAGATAGAGGTATTTTGTAAACTGACCGCCCCTGAATGTTAGCGGAAGCGAAACGGTATTCGTCATTTTGAAACCGTTTACCAGGTTAGGAGGGTTGTCAACGCCTGCCCCGAATTTTTCCACATGCGGGTAGTCTCCATAATCAAGACGTGATTCAAAAGCCAGGTACCAGCCCATCCAATTTACACGCGAATGGAATTTATGCCTTTTATCGGAGTACTCATAGCCAAAGGTGGAAACAAGAGTGCTTAGGTTGTTCTGAGTCATTAAGGTAAATCCCGGCCTTATGGACGACGGATCATCCTTGATCTGCTCTATGTCGGCATAAAAGGGCATCCAGCTGTGGAACCTGAATAAATGCTGCCATTTTCTGTAGGGTTCCGGGGTGTAGCTTTCTGCAGTGCTGAACGCAGAAGGAACGGATTCTGCTTTGACCCTGTCGATAAGATATGATGCATTTTTCTGAACAGTGACTGAATTATTTAAAGAGGCCGGAAGTGTTATGTTGCAGATATTGTTTCCCGATGAGGTATAATCGCAAAACAACATAAGCCTGTCATTCAGGTTCAGATCACTGGCTCCGAATTTTGATTTTGTTAAAGGTATCACCAGGCCTCCGGGATTGCGCAGATAGATATTGTCTGTTCCTGACAGGGAACTTACAAAAAACAGCGAATCATTGCTCAGGAATGTGGACTGAAGGTCATCGAATCCAGGATCAACAAGGTTTTGCCATCTGTTTTCTTCCGGTGTGTAAGCCATTATTCCCTCGCCTTTATCTGTTAAATAAATAACAGATACTTTTTTACCTGTGTTGTCCCACTGCGGCCTTTGCAGAGCTGCATTACCGGGTGAAGGCGCTTTCATGAGCAAGTCACCGTTCCATGCATCTATGATGACAAGGCTGTTGGAATTATCTGTTGTATTTTCAGCGGCTGCAATAAAGTTACCGTCGGGCGAGATCGATGCAGCCATATATCTTGTTTTAAAAGAAAGCTGCCTGACTCTCCTGTTTTTTATGTCCATAATCTTAATGACAGTCCATTGCCTGTTCTCCCATCTCGGATCAGAGTGGGTCTCAATCCAGCAAAGCTTTCCTTTTCCGTATGAAATGAACCATGGATAGCAATCGCCGGGTATGTGGATTCTCTTTTCCTTTTTTTCAGATGACCTTATAAGAACGATTGAAGGCGGTTCCGACAATGATGTTCTTACTGCGGCGATGCTGTCGTAACCGATAAGGACAGGGGAATGATAATTGATAAACTCCTTTCCTTTGGGTGGATTGACAACCTCGTAGGGCTCTGCATCAGAAAGTGAATCATCTTTTTCCCAGATTGTCTTCAGGGTGTCAAACGTCTCCCTGAATAATCTCTTTTTTGATAGTGATGCATCCCTGTTAAGGCTGAAATTGACGGGATTTACAAGGAAAGGAACATTTCCGGTGGTCTTCAGCGCATCCTGCCACAGGTGGCGGCTGTATTTCATATAAGAGTAGGCTATCATCTGGTAGCCGTATTGGTAATGATCAGGAACATAGTCCCTGAAGGATCCGTTCACAGATTTGTCATAGCTGTAAACCGCTCCTTTTTCGACCAGTAGGGATTTAAGCTGTTTCTGGAATGAGGCGCTGCGTCCTCTCCCGGATCCTGTGAATGCTGTTTCAGAGAATACGGCATCTCCCTCGAGATACCATAAAGGCAGAAGGGAAGAGACCATTCCGGGAAACTGCTGTCCTGCTGCGATGGAGGCAATCCTGGTGAATCCCCTGTTGAGCGATTCCATCTGAAGGACATGTGTAAGTTCATGGATTGCAAGCTGCGTATTCGGGTCAAGGGGGATGGAATTCTGTTCAGGTGTCGGATATACTTCCATCCTGCTTGGGGCCCAGGCAACATATCCGTTCGATTCAGTTGTATAACTATGGATGATTACAGGGATCCTGGGTTTTCTTACAGGATATAAGCCGGACAGTTTTGACCAGGCCTCATCAAGGGATTTAGCAAAATCAGCCCCGGCCTGTCCATAGGTTGAGGGATAAATGACCGTGAACCTGTCGGTTCTGATCTGCATCCATGTAAGATTTCCGGGATCCTGTCCTGTATTGTAATACTGTGCCTTAAGCTCAGAACCTGCAAAAAGCAGCAAAAGGCAGAAAAATAACGGACTGAATTTCATCAGCGATCCTTTTTGTCAAAAATAGCAAAATAAGCGAGAGCGGCATAACTTAGTCATAGTATGAAAATTTTAGTAATTTCACCGGGCGAAGATCAGAACAGTTTACGTTAAGTGAAAATATCTCTCTGATGAAAAGATACAGACTCATAAACAACATAACAGGCTGGGTGACATTTGCTGTTGCAGCGGTTACCTATCTGCTGACCATTGAGCCAACTGCAAGCCTTTGGGATTGCGGGGAATTCATTGCATCGGCATTTAAAATGGAAGTCGGGCATCCTCCCGGAAACCCAGTATTCATGGTTATGGCCAGGTTTTTCACGCTCTTTGCAGGCGGCAATACTTCGCATGTCGCATCAATGGTGAACTCAATGTCGGCACTTGCCAGCGCCTTTACCATACTTTTCCTTTTCTGGACCATTACACATCTTGCGCGGAAGTTATTTATCAGGAATGAGGATGATTTCACCCCGGCACACATATTTGCGATTATGTCGGCAGGTGTCACGGGAGCCCTTGCCTATACTTTCTCCGATTCTTTCTGGTTTTCTGCCGTTGAGGGAGAAGTATATGCATCTTCTTCCCTTTTCACTGCTGCAGTATTCTGGGCAATACTTAAGTGGGAAGATGTTGCAGATGAAGAAAATTCAAACCGCTGGCTTGTTCTCATCGCATTTCTGATGGGCCTTTCAATAGGGGTTCATCTTCTTAACCTGCTGGCACTTCCGGCTATAGTACTTGTATATTATTTCAGGAAATTTGACTTTTCATGGAAGGGATTCCTTATCTCAATAGCTATTTCCCTTGTGCTTCTGGCTTTGCTCCTTTTCGGAATAATGCCGGGATTGGTTACCATTTCTTCACGCCTTGACCTTTTCTTTGTTAATAAACTCGGTCTTCCGGCAAACAGCGGCATGATATTCCATTTCATTCTCCTGATAGCATTCTTCACAATTGCTGTCAGAACAACTTTAAATTCAGAAAATCAGGTCAGAAATACCGCATATTCTGCGATTGCACTACTTCTGTCGGGCGTTTGGATAATATCCGGTTCATTTTTCCTGAATCTGATGGTCTTTGCCGCAATCGCAGGCTATGTCTGGTTCCAGGCTGGCAAAAACCGGGTAGTGCTTAATATCCTAATTACTTCGGTAATGATGATTCTTATAGGTTATTCCTCGAATGCCATCATTGTAATAAGGTCCGCGGCCAACCCGCCGCTAAATGAAAATCAGCCTGAACAGCCTTTCAGCCTGCTATATTTTCTTAACAGGGAGCAATATGGCCAGAGGCCTCTCTTCCGAGGGCAGTATTATAATGCCCCTGTGCTGGATTACAGGGATGGCAAGCCAAAATATGTCCTGGAGAACGGAAAATACATAATTAGCGCACATGACCTTGAACGGGTTTATGATCCGAGATTCATAACGCTTTTCCCGCGTATGTGGAGCGAACAGGCTGATCACGAACAGGTTTACAAGGAATGGGGTAAGGTAAAGGGAGTGCCTGTAACTGTTACCAATTCGTCGGGAGAAAAGGAAATAATCAGGAAGCCAAAGTTTTCTGAAAACCTGAGGTTTATGTTCTCCTATCAGTTCGGGTACATGTATTTAAGGTATTTCATGTGGAATTTTGCAGGGAAACAGAATGATACACAGGGAACAGGGGGAGCCGTGAACGGCAACTGGATATCAGGCATAAGGTTCCTTGATGAACCAAGGGTTGGCTCACCTGATCTTCCTGCAGGGATGAAGGATGACACATCCAGAAACGTCTATTACCTGCTTCCTCTTCTGCTTGGCCTTATAGGGCTTTTCTATCAGCTTAACCGCGATTACAAGAACTGGTGGGTGATCTTCCTTCTTTTCATCATGACGGGCATAGCAATTGTTTTCTATCTGAACCAGTATCCGAATCAGCCGCGTGAAAGGGACTATGCCTATGCAGGGTCGTTTTATTTCTTTGCAGTGTGGATTGGAATGGGAGTGCTTGCACTTTTTGAGGCAATTGCAAAGATGGCCGGAGAAAAGATTGCGGCTCCCGTTGCAGGAATACTGTGCTTTTTTGCTGTTCCTGTGGTTATGGGATCCCAGAACTGGGATGACCACGACAGGTCGGGACGATATCTTGCCCGTGATGTGGCATTCAATTATCTAAACTCCTGCGCAAAGGATGCCATACTTTTCACCAACGGGGATAATGACACCTTCCCTCTCTGGTATGCCCAGGAAGTTGAAGGTAAAAGGACAGATATCCGTGTATGCAACCTTATGCTTCTTAACACCGACTGGTACATAAACCAGATGAAGAGAAAGACATATGAATCGGATCCTCTTCCTGTCACTCTCGAACCAAAGAAATACTACGACGGCATAAATAACCAGGTATTCATAGTGGAAAAGACAAAGGATCCTGTCAACATTTCAACGGTTATAGACTGGGTAAAAAGTGAAAACAAAGCCACCAAGGTGCAGATATCTGCAACCGAGGTGCTTGATGTCATTCCTTCGCGAACTATAAGGATACCAGTCGATTCTGCCAGGGTTATTGCCAGCGGAACCGTAAAACCTGAAGATGCAGATAAAATTGTCCCGTATATAGATATTAAGCTTAAGGGCGGCTCTATCCTTAAGAGCCAGCTTATTATACTCGATATACTTGCTCATAACGACTGGAAAAGACCTGTTTATTTCGTAACAGGTTACCACGATGATGCAATGGGCCTTGAGGAGTATTTCCAGCTCGAAGGCTTTGCTTACCGGCTCGTTCCTATTAAATCACAGAATAAGAGCTGGGTTGACTATGGGCGTATAGATACTGATATTCTATATGATAACGTAATGAACAAGTTTTTATGGGGCGGTGCCAATAATCCTTCAGTAAATCTCGATTATCATCATATCAGGACCTTAATTGTTGTAAAATCGCGTCTTATATATGCAAAGCTTGCAAAAGCCCTGATTGCCGAAGGAAAGAATGAAAAGGCAGTTGAAGTCCTTGACCGTTGTCTTGAAGTCCTGCCTGTCAGCAAATTCCTTCCCGATCCTTATTACAATGATATTATTGAAGCCTATTTTCTTGCAGGGGCAACAGACAAGGCAGTCGAAATGACAAAGGGGCTCTGCAATTACTATTATGACAGGCTCGATTATTACCTGAAGCAGAATCCTTATGTTTTGAGCTCGGCTGAATATGAGATCCAGTCAGCCATTCAGTATACTGCAAAAGCAGCCGGTTACTGTGAAGCCGGTGGCAAAAAGGAAATGGCCGATGAGATAAACAATAAGCTTGAAGGTTACTATCAGGAATATGTGAGCAGGCAAAAATCCGTAAAAGGGCCGGATGTTCAGGAACGCTGATTCACAGCGCTGTAAGTTTCCTGCTTCAGATATTTTTCAAGAAGCGCATATACTTTTTCCGGATATACCGGTTTAAGTATATACTCATTGCATCCGGCAATAAAGGCATCAGCTTTTGATTGTTCTGAAGAATAGGCAGTTATCATCAGAACTGGAACGCCTTTTCTGTCTCTTCTGAAGATCCTGGTACAGTCGATGCCGTTGATCAGGGGAATAAGGAAATCCATTATAACGAGGTCAATCTTTGCCTCTTTATTTTTAATATGTTCAACGAAATCTTTGCCTGTCCGGAATTTAACTACACTGGCCCCTGAACTCAGCAGGAGTGTTTCGTAATATCTTAACGACGGAACATCATCCTCAACTATGGCAATTGTCTTGTCTGTTAGTGCTAAATTGCTGAAATTCAGGGACATTATGTAACTGATTTTGACCTGTATAAAATTACGACAAGATATAGATGTGCACTTCTTTCCATGCCGCAATTATTAACAACTTATGAACAAATTTAATGCCGATAAGTGACTTATACAAGCAAATCAATAAGGAATTGGAAAACATTTTGACGAAAGTAAGACCACTGGCCGCAGGTTCAATAAACACGTCCCCTACCTCATAACTTATACATCAAGCACCATATTGCACACCGCATACCTCGCTCCCCATGCCTCACACCTTATGCCGCGTTCCTCACGCCTCACGCCGCATCTACCTGCATTCCCAGGTTATTCTTGTATTGCCTACGATAACATCCTGTTTCGCTTCAATAGCAATAAGGGCGGCATCGCAGTATTCAGTTTCATCCCCTTCGTCAATCACACCGCCCCCGATCTCATAGGTGACCTGCCTGCAAACCTTGCATGTCCCCAGTTCACATCCGCTGAAGCAGCAAGTCATCGCTATAAAGGCGATGCCAATTATTATTTTGCGTCTCATTGCTTTTTTATTTTCAAAAATAAAACCTTAATCTTACCAAAAAGTGATGTTTAACCTAAAAACGCAGATGTTTCAAAATTATTCGGTATTTTAATGCAACAATTTTATAAAAAGAAGGTCATTAGGATGGAATGAAAATAAAATTAACGCTTTAAAAATAAACGTCATGGAAGATACGAGAATGAAAAAACATGTGACTGTGGTGGGAGCAATTCACATCGGCTTTGGAATTTTGGGGCTGATAGGTGCTCTTGCCGTTTTTTTCGGACTGAATTTTGCACGGCAGATGGCTGGTGGTGATGAGGTAGGTGCAATGGTATTAAAGTTCCTTTCATTTAGTCTGCCGCTTCTTATAGGATTTATGTCGACTCTCGGTCTTGTCGGGGGTATAGGGCTTCTGTCATTTCAGCCGTGGGCACGATACCTTGTGATCGTTGTGGCTGCACTGGGATGCCTTAATATCCCGATAGGAACGCTTAAAGGGGTTTATTCCCTCTGGGTCCTTTTGCAGGATGATACTATCAAGCTGTTCAATCCCACCAGAGAGGGCTGAAACCCGGTAAGGATCAGAACCAGATGGTAACTATTTTAAAAGCAAGATCATCTTAACCGCAAAGGGCCCAAAGTTTTAGCAAGGATCGCAAAGGCATGAAGATAAGTAAATTACCTTTCGGGCTTTACGAATACTTAGAGATCTTTGCGGTTAAAAATATCTTTTAATACGGTTCTGACGAAATCCAATACTTAAGGACTTTAGTCCTTATTTTTTTTTCTAAATTGTCGCAAAATCCATTCTATGAGCGACGACAACAAAATCATCTTTTCGATGTACAGGGTGGGCAAGACCTTTCCTCCCCACCGTCAGGT